>NZ_JBEZNU010000004.1:0-11011 GCF_040653375.1 Streptomyces sp. NPDC047974 | reverse complement strand
CACGAGGCCCTGAGGCCTCGGGGTCAGCCGCAGCACCCCCCGCCGCAGCAGCCGCCTCCGCCCCCGCTCGGGGCGGGGGCCTGCGACGACGCAGAGGACCCGCCGACGGCCACGGCCGACAGCAGCTTCACGGTGTCGTCGTGCCCGGCGGGGCACGCGGCGGGGTCGGAGGACTCGGCCATGGGCCGGCTGAGCTCGAAGGTGTCACCACAGGTGCGGCAGCGGTATTCGTAACGAGGCATGGGACCAGGCTAGTGGGCCCCCGCGCCGCGCTCCTCACGAATGGCGGCGACGACCCGGGCGGCCTCGTCCCGCACCGCCTCCAGCTCCATCAGGAAGTGCCAGTAGTCGGGATGGCGCCCCTCCAGCCCGTCCACGGCCCGCTCGATCCGGGCGACGGCCTCGTCGAGGGGGCGGGCATGGCGCGGATCGGGCCGGCTCCGCCCCTCCATGGCGAGCCGCTGCGCGTCCCGCACCGCGAACCTCGCCCGGTCCGTCTCCGCCTTAGGGTCCTTGGCGACCGCGTCGAGCCGCCGCAGCCGGTCGCCGGCGGCGGAGACGGCCTCCCCGGTGGTGTCGAGCAGCGCGCGCACGGTCGACAGCAGGGCGGTCACGTCCGGCCACCGCTGCTCGGCCCGCGCCGCCGCGGCCTCCCCGAGCCGCTCCCGCGCCTGCCGAACGGTCTCGGCGGCCTGCTCCGGCACGTGCTGAAGGTCCTGCCAGCAGGCGACGGAGTACCGCCGGCGCAGCTCGGACAGCACCGGCTCGACGGCCTCGGCCCGCGTCCCCAGGGCCTCGGCCCGGGTCCGCAGCGACACGAGCCGCTTGTCGGTCTCCGCGGCCCGCTCCGGCAGCCGCACGGCCTCGGCCCGCACCGCCTCCGCCTCCCGCACGACCCGATCGGCCCGCTGCAGCGTCTCCCCGACCCCATGCCGCCCGGCCCCTTCGTTGAGCCGGGTCAACTCGGGCCCGAGCGACGCAAGCCGCGCGGCCGGCTCATCGGCCCGCAGCCCGCTCGCCCGCGCCGCGTCGAGCGCGTCACCGGCCCCGCGCAGCGCCTGCCGCGCCCGCTCGACGGCGGGCGCGAGCCGCGCGAGCTGCGTCTCGGCCCGATCGAGCAACGGCCCGAGCCCGGCCTCGAACCCTTCCAGCTCCCCCCGGACCCGGACGAGCTCCTCCTTGGCCCGGGTGAGCTCCACCCGAGCCCGCTGCGCACTCCCGCCGTCGATCTCGTCGCGATCGAGATCGACGGAATCGACGGCGGAGATGTAGGCATGGGACACCTCGTCGATCCGCCGCCCCAACGCCGCGAACCCCTCGACGGCCCGCTGCGCCTCGGGCGACCCGTCCACGGCACTGATCGTCTCGATGGTGATCCGCAGCCCCCGCTGCGCCGTGTCCAGCTCGTAGAAGGCCGCCGCGGCATCGTCCTTGGCCGCCTGCGCCCCCGCCCGCTGACTCTCCCCACGCCCCCCGAACCACCGCCGGCTCCCCCCGCCACCCCTGGACGCCGCCCCACCCCTCGCGTCGCTCGCCGCCACGTCCCTCTCCCGTGCTCTGTCCGAAGTGCCCGGCCGTCCGAACGACCATTCTCCCACCCCCTACGGACGAACACACGGCCCGATCAGTTCGCGCCCCACCACACGTTTGCGATCCGCCCACCCCCTCCGTGTAGGCTGTTGCTCTCCCACGGGTGCGTAGCTCAGGGGTAGAGCGCTGCTCTTACAAAGCAGATGTCGGCGGTTCGAAACCGTCCGCGCCCACCAGTAGGTAGCACGACGAAGGCCCAGGTCACCGGTACTGAACCGGGAACCTGGGCCTTGTTCGTTCCCCGTGCCGGGGAGGCGGGGGAGGGGCGTCGTGCCAGTTACGTGCCAGATGCGTCGCCGGGCCCGTCCGGCCGGACCTTCTTGATCTGCTCGTCGACGTGGGCGGCGATGGCGTGGTCACGCCCGTTCACCAGATGCTGATAGATCAACGCGGCCCGCACCGACGAATGCCCCATTCGCTGCATCAGCTCACGCGTCGTGGCGCCGCCGGTCGCGGCGAGGGTGTTCCCGGTGTGGCGCAGATCGTGGAAGTGGACGTCGCGGAGGCCGGTGTCCTTCAGGGCCCGCAGCCACAGCCGGCGGAAGTTGTTCCGGCGCAGTTGCCCGCCGCGGGCTCCGGTGAAGACCAGTCCGGTCCGACCAGGCTCGGCGTAGACGGCGAGGTGAGTGGCCAGACTCTCCGCCAGCGAGGCCGGGAAGGCGACGGTGCGTACACCAGCCGCGCTCTTGGGCGTCTTGACCAGGATGCCGTCGGTACGGGTCTCGGCTAGAGAACGCCGTACGGCGACGGTCCGTCGGTCGAGGTCGACGTCATGGCGCTGGAGCGCGGCGAGCTCCCCGAAGCGGAGGCCGGTGAAGGCCGCCAGCAGGATGAACACTCGGAAGCGCGCCGGCACGGCATCGGCGAGCTGGAAGACCTCGGTGACGTCGAGGAACGGCCGCTCGGCCGTCTTGGCCGCTCCGGCGCCCTTGATGCGGCAGGGGTTGCGCTGGATCAATTCGTCGTCGACCGCGGTGTTCATGATGGCGCGAAGGATCTGGTACGCCTTGGCGACCGTCGGTTCACCGACACCCGACTCCAGAAGGCCGGCACGCCAGCGACGGATCTGGGGTGTGGTGATCTCGCTCAGGACCACGTCCGCGAAGGTCGGCAGGATGTGAAGTCGCAGCGCGCTGGCGTTGCGTTCACGGGTGGTGGCCGCGTAGTCGCGTTCCTTGAACCAGGCGTCGGCGTACACCCCGAAGAGAACCTTGTCGTCCGGGTTCTTCCACTTGCCGTCGATGATCTCCGCTTCCTTACGGACGAGCCACCGATCGGCATCGGTCTGCGAGGCGAACGTCTCGGGCGCGGATCGCGTCATCCCGTCCGGCCCCTGATAGCGAGCCTGGAACCGTCCTGAGGGCAGCTTGCGCACGGCACCGAAGCGTCGCCGCTTCCCCTTGCTGTTCGCCATCAGGCCACCGCCGCGAATCGGCGACGAGTGGTGATCGGCTGGACGGTGTGGGCGACGACGAATTCCTCCAAGGCCCGCTCAGGGATGCGGACATGCCGTCCCACCTTGACGAAGGCGATCCGGCGCTCGGCGATGAGTCGGCGCGGGAACCTTTCGGTGGTGCCGAGGAGTTCGGCGGCCTGGCCCACGGTCAGCAGTCGGTCGGTCATGCGCTTGCTCCTTCCAGGGCGAGTTGGTCGCGTAGGGCGGCGCGGGCGGTGTCGCGATTGAGGTGGATGTCCCGGGCGATGGTGGCGGCGAGGGCAGCCTCGCCGGGGGAGTGGCCGTGGCCCGCGTACTGCCAGGTGGCGAGGACGAGCACGGTGTCCGGGTCGGCGTGGCCCTCCTGGGCGGCGCGGTAGTCGGCGCGGATCTGGCGGAGAGCGCCGAGGGTGGTCGAGTAGTGGCGTGACTTGGTGGAGAAGTGACCGCGGAAGCCGAGCATGTGGGCCCAGGCGGTGAGCTTCCGGTCCGGGTAGAGCGGTGCCAGGTCCAGGCAGGCTTCGATGAGGCGGCGGGGGTGGTCGGGGACGTCGAGCAGGTCGAGCACCTCCCGGTTGCCAATCCGGCGGTCAAGGCTGCCGGTGGTCTCGGCGGCCTTGGTGGCGTACTTGGCGACGTACGCGGCCACGGCCTGTTCGGTGATGTCGGAGCCGTCCCCGAACGCCTTGACCGAGCGGACGTCGAGCTGTCGCCCCCACTGGAACCGCCGGCGCGGCTGGTCCCCGGCGGCCGGGACGGTGATGGTGGTGTACGGGTGGACGGCGGCGGCCCGGATCGCGTCGTCCAGCAACGACACGGTGGCCCAGGAGGGCGGTGCGCTGCCGGGCCCGTCCGGTCCGTCGAGCCTGATGACGGCGTGGAAGTGGATGGCGCCGCGCTTCTGGAACTCGGCGACCTTTCCGTACGAGACCCGCAGGACGTCCTTCATGGCTCGCTGCGTGAGCCCGGCGCGGGCGGCCAGTTCGCGGCGGAGACGGTTGGTGAAGCGCTGCCAAAGCTGTCCGGCGTGGTTGTTGAAGAGGACGGCGCCGGCGTAGTCGTACGAGTCGGGGCCGAGGGCGGTGCCCAGGGCGGGGTCGTCGTCCCGGTGCCTGACGCCGCAGCGGCAGGTACCCCGGTCGGGTCGGTTGTGGACGGGGCCGAAGGACGGGGCGGTGAGCGTCGCGAACACGCGGGGGTGGTCGCGGACGGTCGCGGGGATGTCCTTGGTCTCGTCACCGGCGAGGCCGGCCCGGATGAGGTGGTACGTGTCCCCGGCGTAGGTGTGGGCGCAGGAGGGGCAGCGGGAGGCCCGGCGGTTGCCGCAGGCGACGCGGAGGCGTCCGCCGGGCTCGGTCTCCGTCGAGTACCGGCGGAGGGTCTCGCCGGATGTGCGGTCCTTGGCGAGGGACCAGCCGGTGAGGTGGACGGGGTCGGAGCAACCGCCGGTGCGGTGCACCTGGTCCTTCCAGCGGTCGAAGTCGGGGTTCGCGGCCACGCGGAGGACGTCGTGCAGGGTGGCGGTGTCGAATCCCGCTGACGAGGCAGCTGGGACGGTCATCATGGAGTGCTTCCTTCTGGTTCTGCGAGCTGGGTAGGGGCAGGGCTTCCGGGCGGCGGAGACTTTGGCGGTTGAGCCGCCCGGAAGCTGACTGGTGCGGGGTCAGGAGAGGTCCACCGGACCGGCAGGGAACGCGACTGGATGAGGTGGCCCGCGAGATCGGCAGCCCTGTCAGAGGGCGGTGCGAGGATCACGCCGTGACGATCAACCTGCACGACTTCGACGGCGAGCACTCGCTGACCTTGAACGCCGGCGGCTTGGCTGCCGATGACGCCGTAACTGCCGCCGGACACGAGACGAACGGGTACTTCTGGGAAGGTCTCGTGCAGTTCGCCTGGCCGGACATCGCCGAGGACCTCGACTTCGACAGCGAGGCCGGTATGTTCTGCGCGGTCGGAAGTCCGAGTGCTCTCGCACGACTCAAGGTGACCCTTGAATCCGTCATCACGAGCCCTGAGGCAGTTCGCGACATCGTTGCCCGGGCGGAAGCATCGGGCTTCGAGTTCGACGACTAGCGCTGTTGGCGCTGGCCGTTGAGCAGCGAGCGGACGACGGCGGCGCAGACGGCGACCGAGGCGGCGGTGACGGCGGTCGCGAGCAGCATCGAGACCAGGACCGTGCCGACGACCAGGACCACGGCGGTGCCGGCGCCGACGACGGCGAGGACGCTGCCGGGCGTGATCTGGACGGTGGGCCGGGCGGTCGGCACGACCGGGGCCGCGGCCGGGGTCATGGTCTGCGCCGCGGGTTCCACGGCGGTCGGCTGCACGACGGCGGGCGGCGCGGTGACGCCGACCGGGGTCGGCATGGTGGGGATCTTGGGGCGGAGCACGGGTGGTTCTCCTTTCCGGGCGGGTCGGATCCGTACGGGTCGGGTCACTCGGAGACGGCGGCGTCGATGACGGGGGCCAGGAGGCTGTCGGCGAGGAGGAAGCCGCCGAGGAGGAGCACGGCGACGAGCCACCAGGGCGGGCGGATCAGCTTGATGCCGAGGGCGCCGACGACGAGGAGGGTGAACCAGAGCGGGACGTCCACGGACGTTCTCCGTTCAGTCGGTGGGGCGGCAGCGGTGGGTGCGGGCGGCGAGCTGGGCGGCCGAGGAGCTGGAGTAGTCGGCGGACCAGCCGCAGCGGTCGGCGGTGCAGACGGCCGCGTACTTGGTGCGGCCGTGGCGGTCGCGGTGGGTGCCGATCTGCACGGGGCCGATGCGCATCAGGGAGTGGAAGTGGTCGCGGGCGGACATCGCTCAGATCTCCCGGGTGAAGTCGTCGGCGTGCTCCACCAGCCACTGGCGAATCTCGGCCGACTCGTACTCGTCGGCGGCGAGGAGCACCGGTTCGGCCAGCGCCATGGCGTCCACCAGACGGTTGTTCCGGGTGAGTTCAGCGGCGCGCTCCAAGGCGCGTCGGGTCGAGTCACGCATGGCTTGTCTGCTCCTCAGGCGAGTTGGGCGGCGATGGCGTCGGCCATGGGGGCGGGGACGCCGAGACGGGCGCGGAGGGTGTCGGTGTCGATGGGGGAGCCGGTACGGGTGTGGTGGTCGGCGGCGACCTTGCGGGCGTGCTCGACGAGCGCGGCCGGGACGGCGGGAGCGGGTTCAGGCGCCTGGGTGGGAGGTGCGGGCACTTCCATGGGCGGAATCTCCGGGGCGGTCTCCGGCTCGGGTACGTACTCCGGCTCCACAGGTTCCGGTCCCGCCTCCGGCTCGACGTCCGGGGCAGGGGCCGAGATGGGGCTGGACGCGGGTGCGGAGTGGGCGAGGAGCGTTCCTCCGAGGAAGGCGACTGCAGGCCATCCGGCGACGCCGAAGCGCAGCCAGGCGGGCGGGTCGGCGAGGTCGAGGAATCCGGCGGTGGCGACGTTGGCGCCGAGCGAGGCGAAGAGCGAGACCAGGAACCAGCACCAGGCGAGGCGGGACGAGCCGTCCGCGCGGAGCCGGCGCCAGGCGGCGACCAGGAGGAGGTCGACGGAGACGGGGTAGGCCCACGCCTTCCATCCGGTCTGCCCGGCAGCGGCGGCCAGGTCGTGCAGGTGGGCGAAGGACAGCGCACCTGCGATCAGGGCTTGGACCAGCACGGCGTCGACGCGGAGCTTGCTGGTCATGACGGCACCTCCTTGGGGGGCGTTTCGGGCATGGCTGGGGTAGGGACGTGGCGCGAGGAGGCCGCGTCGGCCAGGGGAGCGGGGAGCCTCAGGGAGTCGCCGGGGCCGCCGGGGCCGGAATGGCCACGGGCACGGCGGGCGAGGCGAGGACCGGCCGGAACGCGTCGAGCGCGGGCAGTTCCGGGGTCAGGTGGGCGTGCTTGTTGCAGGCGTCCGCGGCGGCGCGGAGCGAGGTGTGAGGCGTCCGGATGCGGGACCAGCCGCCCGACGTGTCGCCGGTGATGGCGAGGCCAGGAGCGGAGACGGGGATCTGGACGGTGGCGAGGACGGCGTCCGGCGCTATGTCGCCGAAGGCCATGTTGGCGCTGGTCTCGTCGTTGACGCGGTGGGCGGTACGGACGCTGAGCTGGGCGCGGAGCATGGTGATGCCCTTGCCGAGTTCGGATCCGAAGCGCTGTCCGCAGATCTCCAGGTAGATGCCGGCGGCGCGGCCGAGCTGGGCGAGCCGGGCGAGGGCGGTGATGATCCGGTCGCGCCGCTTCTCCTCGTCCTTCGTGGCGAAGAGCGCGAGTTCGGCGACCTCGTCCACGAGGAGGACGATGGGAACGGGGCGGAGGTGGTCGGGGAGGTCCCAGATGTCGGCGGCGATGTCGGCGTCCGGGGTGTCGGCAGTGATGCGCTGTTCGGCGCGGATGAGCTGGTAGACGTCCTCCATGTGCGCGATGAGGGCATCGAGTAGGTCGGCGGCGGTGTCGGGGTTGTCGGCCAGCGCGGAGAACCGTCGGGCCAGAGGGAACAGCTCCACCCCCTGCTTGCAGTCGATCCCCACCAAGGCGACTTCCTGGGCGGCGAGTTCGGCCACCAGGTTCCGCTGGTAGACCGACTTCCCCGACTTGGTGGCTCCGATGGTGAGGGCGTGCGGGGTGGTCCGGTAGTCGCGGTAGTGGACGCCCCCGTCCTCGCGGAGGGCGACCGGCACCCGCATGGTCGAGCGTTCGGCCCGCGCCGGCATCTGAACCCGCCGGAGCACGTCGTATCCGGTCATCCGCAGTTCGACGACACCGGAGCGGATCTCCCGCGAGGCGACCCCGAACATCCCGAACGAGTGCCGGAGCCGGTCGCACGAGGCCGCCACGTCGAAGGCGTCCTGCCCGGGCCGGAGCCCCAGCCGTAAGACGAGTCCGGTACGGGTGGGCCGGAGCCGCAGGATGCGCGGCGCCCGCGGTTCGGGGACGGGCCGGTTCGCCATCCGGGCGATGGCGAGACGCCAGCGGGGCGGCGGAACGGTGAGGCCGCAGGCGTCCATGACCGCCCGGTACCGGCCGAGGACCCGACAGGTGGCGAACGTGACGCCGAAGGAGAGCCAGTACCAGGCGGGCCGCCGCCACCGCAGGAGACCCGCGAGGACGGCGACCAGCACCATGGCGGCGATCAACCACCGCATGATCAGGCGGCCTTCGGTATCGAGGCGCCAGCGGCAAGCGAGGTGACGGCCACGGCCCGGAAGGCGATGCCGTGCCGACGCTGTCCGTTGAACTCGCTCTCCCACGGCCGGGCGATGAGCCCCGTGATCGCCACGGGGGTCCCCATGGTCAGGTCGGCGGAGACGCCGGTCTCCGGGACGGTCACGCTCAGGATCTCCACCTCGCCGTTGGCCGCGAACATGACGTCCACGGTCGACAGCGCGGCCCCGGTCTCGGCGTCCATGGCGCGCTCGCCGGTACGGCGGTCCTTCACCTTGGGCTGCGGGGGCTGGGCCACCATCACGGTGGCGGCGGAGGTGTCGACGGGAATCTGACGCACAAAGATCACTCCTCTAGAAGTCCTGAACTCCTCCACTCATGTACATGAGTACCATGAAGAAGAGTGCACCACTCCTATGTATGAGTCAACCCGCCTGGACGAAGAAGTCCAAGCGGGCTGAAAGGAGTTGACCGTGCGTCAGTCGGCGGCGGGGATCCGGTACTCGAAGACGAACTGGTCAGCGGCCATGAGGGTGTCGCAGACCTCGACCACCCGCCCGGTCTTGGTGACGGCGTTCCGCAGCAGGTGAACGACAGGAGCACCAGGGCTCAACGCCAGCTCGGACGCCTCAGCCTTCGACGCCGGCCGAGCCTGGAGCGTCTCCACGAACTCCTCGAAGACGTGCCCGTCACCCTCAAGCCGAGCGTAGATCCCCCCAGGACCAGGGTTTTCAGAGAACAGCTCTGGGATGTCCTTAACAACGTCCCACGGCAGGTACGACGAAGCGGTCTCGACGGGCGTCCCGTTCCGGAAGTACAACCGCCGCCGCGCCAGCACCTGAGCCCCGGGCTCGACCCCCAGCCGCCCGGCGATCTCCTCGGAAGCCTCCAGGGGCCCGATGAACAGCACGCTTACCTTGGCCGTGGCCCCGGACTGAGCCGACTCGGCCAGATAGGCAGCCTTCCCGCCCCGCCGATGGGATGCCCGGAACCGGTCCGACGACCGCAGCCGCACAGGCGGCCGGTCCTTCACGATCGACCCCTTCCCGTGCCGCGTCTCCACGAGCCCACTGGCCCGCACCTCGACCATGGCCTTCCGAATGGTCCCGCCGGCGACGCCGTACCGCTCGACAAGCTCGGACTCGCTCGGCACCAGGTCGCCAGGCTTGAGAACTCCGGCCCGGATCTGCTCCACGATCTCTTCGGCGATCTGGACGTACCGGGGTACCGCCCTGCCACCCCCTGCAGTCGTACCCATAGTCCTCTCCACTCTCCTATGCTCCTGTACATGAGTAACAGCGCCCAGAAGACGACGTCAACGCCACTGCACTCCGTGTCCGTCGCGGGCGCAGTCGTACGCGAAGACGGCCGCCTCCTGGCGATCCGCCGAGCCGACAACGGCACCTGGGAACTCCCGGGCGGCGTCCTCGAACTCACGGAGTCCCCCGAAGCCGGCGTGACCCGCGAAGTCTGGGAGGAGACGGGCATCCGGGTAGAGGTGGAAGAGCTGACCGGCGTCTACAAGAACACCACCCGAGGCATCGTCGCCCTGGTCTTCCGCTGCAAGCCCGCCGGCGGCGAGGAACGAACCTCCGCCGAGTCCACCGCGGTCGAGTGGCTCACCCCGGAAGAGATCACCGCCTGCATGACCGAGGTCTACGCGATCCGCCTCCTCGACGCCCTGGACGACAAGGGCCCCCACGTCCGCAGCCACGACGGCCGACACCTGCTGAAGAAGTCCGCGTGACGGGGCCGAAGCCTCTGCACGAGTTCGAGAACGTCGACGACTTCTTGGACCAGGTCCGACTCCGCCCAGGCATGTGGCTTCCGGGCGGTTCTCTGGCCCACTTGGACTCCATGCTCATCGGCTACCGAGTGGCCATGGCCGTGCACAACGTAGAGGAGCGCTTCCCTCTCTGGACTCCCGGCGGGGCCTCCCCCTTCGATCTGTGGCTGAACAAACGCTCCGGTGCAGCAAGCTCCCTGCGTTGGTCCGCACGAATCGAGCGCGAAGCCGAGGCGATCGGCACGCCACCCATTGAGCTGTTCTTCACCTTGCTCGACCAGTTTCGGGCCGAGCACCAGCAGCAGGCGCGGTAAGAGTTTCTCTACTTCATCAAGGCACCCGCCGCGCACGGTGCGGCGCGCGCGGCCCGTCGCCCGGGCCTGCGCTCCTGTCTGACGCCCCGCTCCAGCCCGGCCGCCGTCCGCACGCCTGACAGCTCGGGTTGATGGGCGACGAACCACGGCGAGGCCGAGCCGGTACACGGGTGCGGCTCAAGACGATGCCTCCGGCGGGGGCGCTCAGACTCCGGGATGGGAGGGGCCCGCGGGCGGGTGCCGGCCGGTGGGGCGTGGAGGTGTAGGGCTCCCATCCCGTCTGCCGTCGACCCAGGCAGAGCCGAGCAGTCGCGGCCCAGGGCGTCAAGGTCGTTCGTACAGTGGCGCGCTCCACCTTGACGCCCTGAACCACGCCCGCTCCACGGTGTGTGGGTCGACGGCAGACGGGATGGGAGCTGGGGTGAAGGGTGGGCTGAGGGGGCGGCGCAGGCCCGCATTAGCGTGACCGCAGCATGTAGGCGGCAGACACGCCGGATGCGGCAAGAGGGCAGAACCGGCCGGATTCGAACCGGCGTCCTCGCGATTTTGGAGACCGCGCGCGACAACCTCTGCGCTACAGCTCCGCCCCGCCCGCCATCCTAAGACGTCGTTTCCTTTGGTGGTTTGGCTCGTTGTGCCGGGCATGACGAGTCTTGCCGAGCGGCTGGTGCCGGATGAGTTGTGGGAGTTGTTCCGCAGGGTGGTGCCCGAGACGGTGGTGATACGCCCGCAAGGAGGCGGGCGCCGGCGGGCCGGGGA
>NZ_JBEZNU010000003.1:418373-440520 GCF_040653375.1 Streptomyces sp. NPDC047974 | reverse complement strand
CAGCCGTGCAGGACGATCTTGGAGGCGCCGCGGCGGACCGCGTACCGCAGGACCGCGTCGACGTCGCGCCACTCGGTGTCGCCGAGCTGGGCGAGGCCGTCGGCCGGCGCGGGGGCGCCCCGGTCGCCGCGGTAGGCGGGGACGAGGACGGGGACGCGGCGGCGCGCGTAGAAGGGGACGAGGTTCAGCGTGTGCTCGCGGCCCGCGCCGATGCCGTGCAGGGCGACGACCCAGGTGGAGCGCGGGCCGGTGACCAGCCAGGCGGGGAGCGGGCCGAGCTCGCCGGGGATCTCGACGTCCTCGTGGGGCAGGCCGAGGGCGGTCTCCGGGGTGCCGGTGTGCAGCTGGGGGGTGAGGCGGACCCGGCTGCCGGGGCCGAGCGCGCCGCGCTCGACGCGTTCGAGGCGGCGGACGACCGTGTCGGCGGTGTGCGGGACGCGGTCGAGGACCGGTCCGGTGACCGCGTGCAGGCCGGGTGCCGTCATCCCGTACGTGCCGGGGCGCAGCGAGGCGAGGCTGCGGGTGAGGGTGACCCGCTCGGGTCCCGTGGCGTGCACGGTGAGCTTGGGGTCTCCGGGGAGGGGCCGGCCCGAGGCCGCCTTGAGGGCGACGTCGCTGGCGTGGCGGCCGGCCGCCACGGCGGCCGCACCGAGACCGATCAGGGTGGTGACGGCCGCTGCCGTCGCTGTAGCCGGGCGCACGTTCCCAGTCTCGGGAGGGGGCGGCGAGGCTGCCACCGGGCAGGGGCCGGGCGGGTGTCCCGGGCGGGGCCGGGTGGGTGTCCCCGGTCTGCGCTCCCGAGGGTGACGAGGGTCTCCTCGGGGGGTGGTCCGTGGGGGTGAATCCGTCCAGGGGGTGGGACGGAGGGACCGGGGCGCGGAGGGCGGCGGTCCGGTGGGGGCCGTGGGAGGCGGGATTACCCGTGGTTCCAGGGTGACCGGATGGTGGACAAGGGGGCGCTCCGGAGCGGAAGCGGAATCTCACGGCGCCGGATCGGGACACCGTGATGCCCCGCCCAGTTCACCTTCCGTTCACTCAGGTTGCCTACGTTCGACCAGCCACTGACGTCAAACGATTGCCTGGGTAAATGGAACACATCACGCTGCTGCTCGCCATTGTGGTCGTGACAGCTCTCGTGTTCGATTTCACGAACGGTTTCCACGACACCGCCAACGCGATGGCCACGACCATCTCGACCGGTGCCCTCAAGCCCAAGACGGCGGTGGCCATGTCCGCCGTGCTGAACCTGGTCGGCGCGTTCCTGTCCGTCGAGGTCGCCAAGACGATCTCCGGCGGGATCATCAACGAGGAGGGCATCCGCACAGAAGTGATCTTCGCGGCCCTCGTCGGCGCCATCCTGTGGAATCTGCTGACCTGGCTCCTGGGCCTGCCGTCCAGCTCCTCCCACGCGCTCTTCGGCGGCCTCATCGGCGCCGCGGTCATGTCGGCCGGCTGGTCGGCCGTGAACGGCTCCACCATCGTCACCAAGGTCCTCATCCCCGCCGTGGCCGCGCCGCTCGTCGCCGGTCTCGCCGCGATGGCCGCGACCAAGCTGACGTACAAGATCAAGGCGAACCCGGAGGCCAAGGCGACCGCCAAGGGCTACCGCGCCGGCCAGATCGCCTCCGCGGGCCTCGTGTCCCTCGCCCACGGCACCAACGACGCCCAGAAGACGATGGGCATCATCACCCTCGCCCTGGTCACCCAGGGCGTCGTCGCCCCCGGCTCGAACCCTCCGATGTGGGTCATCGTCTCGGCCGGCCTGGCGATCGCGCTCGGCACCTACCTCGGCGGCTGGCGCATCATCCGCACCATGGGCAAGGGCCTCACCGACCTCCAGCCGCAGCAGGGCTTCGCCGCCCAGACCAGCGCCGCGACGGTCATCCTGGCCTCCTCGCACCTCGGCTTCTCCCTCTCCACCACCCAGTCCTGCTCGGGTGCCGTCATGGGCGCCGGCCTCGGCCGCAAGGGCGGTGTCGTCCGCTGGTCGACCGCCACCCGGATGTTCGTCGCCTGGGGCCTGACCCTCCCGGCCGCCGGCCTCGTCGGCGCCGCCGCCGAGTTCCTCACCAAGCAGGGCACCTGGGGCATCGCCGTCACCGCGGCCCTCCTGATCGGCGGCTCGGCCGTGATCTGGGCGCTCTCCCGCCGCCAGCCGGTCGACCACAACAACGTCACCGCCGACGACCTCGACGGCGACGACTCCGGCACCCCGGGCGTCGTGACCACGGCCATCGCCGCCGTCACCCCGCCGCCGGCCGGCACCGTCGCCGCGGTCGCCGACGACGGCCTCAAGACCACCATCCACGCGCCGGGCCCGAACGACCCCGCCGCTCCCCCGGCCCCCGCCGCCGCGGTCTGAGAACCCCCTAAGGAAACGGGAACCAAGCCATGAAGATCGACTGGGCAGCTCTCGGCTCCGTCTTCGGAGTCAGCCTCGTGGCGACCGTCGCCCTCGTGGGCCTCTTCACCCTCGGGATCGTCGGCCTCGGCAAGCAGGAGAAGGCCGCCGCCGAGGGGGGCTCCGCCGTCCTCGCCAGGACCGGTGCGTACGCCTGCTTCGCGCTGTGCGCCGCGGCCGTCACGTACGGCATCTATCTGATCGTCGCCTGACACCCGCGACGACCCCGGGCCGGGCCCGCTCCTCCACGCGAGGGCGGGCCCGGCCCTCGTGTCTGTGGCGCTCCGCACAGTGACCCGTCGCAGGTCAAGGGTGAGTTGACGGCCGTTCGCGGGGCGTGGTGGACTGCCGGGGCCAATACGGCGGCAATGGAGAGGAAGCCCGGTGCGATTCCGGCGCGGTCCCGCCACTGTGACCGGCCCCGGTGAACAGCCCGGGCCGGGAGTCAGGAACTCTCGCCGCCGGTCACGTCGAGCCAGGGCGCGGACCCTGAGTGAGGACACGCCGCCATGCCCGGCCGCACCCCCGTGGTCTCCCGGACCACCGCAGTCTTCGCGTACGGAGCGGCCGCCGGCCTCGCCGTCGACCTGGTCCTCGGCGACCCGCGCCGCGGCCACCCCGTCGCCGCCTTCGGGCGGGCCGCCGCCGCCGTCGAGAAGCGCCTCTGGCGCGACCACCGGGGCCGGGGCGCCCTGCACACCGCCGTCTGCGCGGGCGGCGCCGTCGCCGCCGGAGCGCTGGCCGCCCGTGCGGCCCGGGGCAGCCGTACCGGCTCCGCCGCGCTGACCGCCGCCGCCGTGTGGGCCGTCGTCGGCGGCACGACCCTGGGCCGGGAGGCCCGGGCCATCGGCGGGGCGCTGGCGGCGGGCGACCTGGAGGTCGCCCGGGAGCGGATGCCGCACCTCGTCGGACGCGACCCGCAGGCCCTGGACGGGGCGGCGATGGCCCGCGCGGTCGTCGAGTCCGTCGCCGAGAACACCTCCGACGCCGTCGTCGGCGCCCTCGTCTGGGGCGCGGTCGCGGGCGTGCCCGGGCTGCTCGGCTTCCGGGCCGTCAACACGCTGGACGCCATGGTGGGCCACAAGTCGCCCCGGTACCGCCGCTACGGCTGGGCCTCCGCCCGCCTCGACGACGTGGCCGGCTGGCCCGGCGCCCGGCTCACCGCCGCGCTCGCGGTCCTCGCGGGCGGCGACCGGCGCGGAGCCGTACGGGCCTGGCGGGCGGACGCCGGACAGCACCCGAGCCCCAATGCCGGACCCGTCGAGGCGGCGTTCGCGGGCGCGCTCGGGGTACGGCTCGGGGGGACGCTCTCGTACGGCGGGCGGGTCGAGCACCGGCCCGTGCTCAACGGGGAGGGGCGGCCCGTGGAGGTCGCCGACGTCGACCGGGCCGTCCGGCTCTCCCGCCGGGTGACCTGGCTGACCCTGGCCGCCTGCGTGGGCGGCCGGATCCTGACCGACACGGTATTCAACGCCACGGTGAAGCGGAGGACGAAGTGAGGGGTGGGGGGCTGCTCGTCGCCGGGACGACCTCCGACGCGGGCAAGAGCGTCGTCACGGCGGGCATCTGCCGGTGGCTGGTCCGGCAGGGCGTCAAGGTCGCGCCGTTCAAGGGGCAGAACATGTCCCTCAACTCCTTCGTGACGCGGGAGGGCGCCGAGATCGGGCGCGCGCAGGCCATGCAGGCGCAGGCGGCGCGCGTCGAGCCGACCGCGCTGATGAACCCGGTGCTGCTCAAGCCGGGCGGTGACCGGTCCAGCCAGGTCGTACTGATGGGCAAGCCGGTCGGCGAGATGAGCGCGCGCGGCTACCACGGGGGGCGGCAGCAGACGCTCTTCGAGCCGGTGCTCGCCTGCCTGGAGGAGCTGCGGGCCACCCACGACGCGGTGATCTGCGAGGGGGCCGGCAGTCCCGCCGAGATCAACCTGCGGCGGACCGACATCGTCAACATGGGCATCGCGCGGGCCGCGCGGCTGCCCGTCGTCGTGGTCGGCGACATCGACCGGGGCGGGGTCTTCGCCCAGTTCTTCGGCACGACGGCGCTGCTCGCGCCCGAGGACCAGGAGCTGATCGCCGGATACCTGGTGAACAAGTTCCGCGGCGACGTGACGCTCCTGGAACCGGGCCTCGACATGCTGCACGGCCTGACCGGACGCCGGACCCTCGGAGTCCTGCCGTACGCGCACGGGCTCGGCATCGACGAGGAGGACGGGCTGCGGGTCTCGCTGCGCGGCACCGTCCGCGAGTCGGTCGTCGCGCCGCCGGTCGGCGCCGACGTGCTGCGGGTCGCGGTCTGCGCCGTACCGCTGATGTCGAACTTCACCGACGTGGACGCGCTGGCCGCCGAGCCGGGCGTGATCGTGCGGTTCGTGGACCGTCCGGAGGAGCTGGCCGACGCGGACCTCGTGGTCGTGCCGGGTACGCGGGGGACGGTCAAGGCGCTGGCGTGGCTGCGCGAGCGGGGCCTCGCCGACGCGCTCGCCCGGCGGGCCGCGGAGGGCCGGCCGGTGCTCGGCGTCTGCGGCGGCTTCCAGGCGCTCGGCGAGCACATCGAGGACGAGGTCGAGTCGAAGGCGGGCGCCGTCGACGGCCTCGGGCTGCTGCCCGTACGCGTCCGGTTCGCGCGCGAGAAGACCCTCGCGCGGCCGGTCGGCGAGGCGCTCGGTGAGCGGGTCGAGGGGTACGAGATCCACCACGGCGTCGCGGACGTGCGCGGCGGGGAACCGTTCCTCGACGGCTGCCGGGTCGGCGCCGTCTGGGGCACCCACTGGCACGGCTCCCTGGAGAGCGACGGCTTCCGCCGGGCGTTCCTGCGCGAGGTCGCGGCGGCGGCCGGCCGGGCCTTCGTGCCCGCGCCCGACACGTCGTTCGGCGCGCTGCGGGAGGAGCAGCTCGACCGGCTCGGCGACCTGATCGAGGAGCACGCCGACACGGACGCGCTGCTGCGGCTCATCGAGCGGGGCGCCCCGAAGGACCTGCCGTTCGTGCCGCCGGGTGCGCCGTGACCGGGGTGCGGGGCGGGCGCCCGGCGCGGGCTCGCCGCGCGGGGGCGGCGCCCGGCCTCCGGCCGGGCCGGGGTTCCCACCCGTACCACCCGTGCGGCGGGGGACGCCGGCCGCGGGTGGCCCCTGCGGACGGTTGCCCGCCGTCGGCCGACAGGCCCCTGGGGACAGCGGTGACGGGCCGTCCGGCCCTCCTGCGCCCTGCCCCGCGCGGTTGCCCGCCGTCGGCGGGCGCCGGGTGCGTGGCCCGGTCCGCGGGCCGCGTCGCCGGCCGGCCCCCGGCTCGGCCGTCCCCGGTGTCCGGGGCGCCACGGTCGGTCCGCCGCCTCGGGCCCGAGCACGACGAAGCCGCATCCCTGTCTTTCCGAGGAGTGATCGCCCGATGAGCACCCGCTATCCGTTCACCGCCGTCGTCGGCATGGACGACCTGCGGCTCGCGCTGCTGCTCAACGCCGTCAGCCCGGCCGTGGGCGGAGTCCTCGTGCGGGGGGAGAAGGGGACCGCGAAGAGCACCGCCGTGCGGGCGCTCGCCGAGCTGCTGCCCGAGGTGGCCGTCGTCGCCGGGTGCCGGTTCAGCTGCGATCCCGCCTCGCCCGATCCGGGGTGCCCGGACGGGCCCCACTCCGACGGGGGGTCGGACGCGCGTCCCGCGCGGATGGTCGAGCTGCCCGTCGGGGCCTCCGAGGACCGGCTCGTCGGAGCGCTCGACATCGAGCGCGCGCTCGCCGAGGGCGTGAAGGCGTTCGAGCCGGGACTGCTCGCCGCCGCCCATCGGGGGATCCTCTACGTCGACGAGGTCAACCTCCTGAGCGACCACCTCATCGACCATCTCCTCGACGCCGCCGCCATGGGCGCCTCCCACGTCGAGCGCGAGGGCGTCTCCGTGCGGCACGCCGCGCGGTTCCTGCTCGTCGGGACCATGAACCCCGAGGAGGGCGAGCTGCGGCCGCAGCTGCTCGACCGGTTCGGGCTGACCGTGGAGGTCGCCGCCTC
Organism: Streptomyces sp. NPDC047974; assembly: GCF_040653375.1. Lineage (NCBI taxonomy): Bacteria > Bacillati > Actinomycetota > Actinomycetes > Kitasatosporales > Streptomycetaceae > Streptomyces > Streptomyces sp. NPDC047974. Next base: position 434,125 of record NZ_JBEZNU010000003.1, on the reverse strand, counting down.
GCGCGATCCGCAGGAGCGGGTCGAGGTGGTGCGGCGGCGGCTCGCGTTCGAGGACGATCCGGCCGCGTTCGCCGAGCGGTGGGCCGGCGAGGAGGCCGCGCTGCGGCAGCGGATCGTCGCCGCGCGCGAGCTGCTGCCGAAGGTGTCCCTCGGGGACGCCGTGCTGCTCCAGATCGCCGCCACCTGCGCCGCGTTCGAGGTCGACGGCATGCGCGCCGACATCGTGATGGCCCGGACCGCGACCGCGCTCGCCGCGTGGGCGGGGCGGGACGAGGTCACCTCCGAGGACGTGCGGCAGGCCGCGCTGCTCGCGCTCCCCCACCGGCGGCGGCGCAACCCCTTCGACGCGCCCGGCCTCGACGAGGACAAGCTCGACGAGACCCTGGAGCAGTTCAAGGGGGACGAGAACGACGACGATCCCGACCCGGGGCCCGACGGGCCGGGGGACGGCGGGCCCGACGGCGGCGGTGGAGTGCCGCCGCAGGGCGGTGAGGGGGACGCGCCCGAGGCCGGTGACGTACCGGAGGAGACTCCCGCGCAGGCACCCGCTCCGCGGGGAAGCGGCGGCGAACGGGCCGCCGTGAAGGCCGGCGAGCCGTTCCGCACGAAGATGCTCAGCGTGCCCGGACTCGGCGACGGGGCCGCCGGACGGCGGTCCCGGGCGCGGACCGAGCACGGGCGGACCACCGGCGCCACCCGGCCCCGGGGCGCGCTGACCAAGCTGCACCTGGCCGCGACCGTACGGGCCGCCGCCCCGCACCAGCGGGCGCGCGGGCGGTCGGGGGCGGGGCTCGTGGTGCGCCGGGACGATCTGCGGCAGGCGGTGCGGGAGGGGCGCGAGGGGAACCTCGTGCTCTTCGTCGTGGACGCCTCCGGGTCGATGGCGGCGCGCAAGCGCATGGGCGCCGTCAAGGGCGCCGTGATGTCGCTGCTGCTCGACGCCTACCAGCGGCGCGACAAGGTGGGCCTGGTGACCTTCCGGGGGCGCGGCGCCGAGCTCGCGCTGCCTCCGACGTCCTCCGTGGACGCGGCCGCCGCCCGCCTGGAGGAGCTGCCGACGGGCGGGCGCACACCGCTCTCCGACGGGCTGCTGAAGGCCCATGACGTGCTGCGGGTGGAACGGCTGCGGGACCCCTCGCGCCGGCCGCTGCTCGTCGTCGTCACCGACGGGCGGGCGACCGGCGGCGGGCCCGACCCGGTGGGCCTCGCCGCGCGGGCCGCGCGGCTGCACGCCGCCGACGGCACGGCCGCCGTGGTCGTGGACTGCGAGGCGGGCCCGGTGCGGCTCGGTCTCGCCGGGAACCTCGCCCGTGATCTGGGGGGCACGGCCGTCACGCTCGACGAGCTGCGCGCCGACGCGATCGCCGGGCTCGTACGGGAAGCACAAGTCAACCGCTCTGTCAGGAGGGCCGCTTAATGCCGCAGGGACAGCCGACCGTCGTGCCCGACGACGGCCTCACGACCCGTCAGCGCCGCAACCGGGCGCTGGTGATGGTGCACACGGGAGTCGGCAAGGGGAAGTCGACGGCCGCCTTCGGGATGGCGCTGCGCGCCTGGAACCAGGGCTGGCCGATCGGGGTGTTCCAGTTCGTGAAGTCCGCCAAGTGGAAGGTCGGCGAGGAGAACGCCCTCAAGGCGCTCGGCGAGACCGGCAAGGGCGGCACGGTCACCTGGAACAAGATGGGCGAGGGCTGGTCCTGGATCCAGCGCGAGGTCGCCGACGGCGAGCAGTCCCACGAGGACAAGGCGCGCGAGGGCTGGGAGCAGGTCAAGCGGGACCTGGCCGAGGAGCGGTACAAGTTCTACGTCCTCGACGAGTTCGCGTACCTGCTCCACTGGGGCTGGATCGACGTCAAGGAGGTCGTGGAGGTGCTGCGGGACCGTCCCGGGCAGCAGCACGTCGTCATCACCGGGCGCAACGCGCCGCAGGAGCTGGTGGACTTCGCCGACCTCGTCACCGACATGTCCAAGGTGAAGCACCCGATGGACGCCGGCCAGAAGGGCCAGCGGGGCATCGAGTGGTAGCGCGTCTCGTCATCGCGGCCCCCTCGTCGGGCGCCGGCAAGACCACGGTGGCGACCGGCCTGATGGCCGCGTTCGCCTCCCGTGGGCTCGCCGTCTCCCCGCACAAGGTGGGGCCCGACTACATCGACCCGGGCTACCACGCGCTCGCCACCGGCCGCCCGGGCCGCAACCTCGACGCGTACATGTGCGGGACGGAGCTGGTCGCGCCGCTCTTCGCGCACGGTGCGCGCGGCTGCGACCTGGCCGTGGTCGAGGGCGTGATGGGGCTGTACGACGGTGCCGCCGGCCAGGGCGAGCTCGCCTCCACCGCGCAGGTCGCCAAGCTGCTGCGGGCGCCGGTGGTGCTCGTCGTGGACGCGTCCTCGCAGTCGCGGTCGGTGGCGGCGCTCGTGCACGGCTTCGCGTCCTGGGACCCCGAGGTGCGGCTCGGCGGGGTGATCCTCAACAAGGTCGCCAGCGACCGGCACGAGACGCTGCTCCGGGAGGCCCTGGAGGAGTCGGGCGTGCCGGTCCTCGGCGTGCTGCGGCGGGCTCCCGCCGTCGCCACGCCCTCGCGGCACCTGGGCCTGATCCCGGTCGCCGAGCGGCAGGCGCAGGCGGTGGAGGCCGTGGCCGCGCAGGCGGAGCAGGTGCTCGCCGGGTGCGACCTGGAGGGGCTGCTCGCGCTCGCCCGGTCGGCGCCGCCGCTGTCCACGACGGAGTGGACCCCGTCCGTCGTGGCGCCCCCGGCCGGGGGGAGGCCGGTCGTCGCCGTCGCCGGCGGGGCCGCGTTCACGTTCTCGTACGCCGAGAACGCGGAGCTGCTCACCGCCGCCGGCGCCGAGGTCGTGACCTTCGATCCGCTGCGGGACGAGGCCCTCCCCGAGGGGACGCGCGGGCTCGTGATCGGCGGCGGGTTCCCCGAGATGTACGCGGCGGAGCTCGCCGCCAACGAGCCGCTGCGGAAGGCCGTGGCGGAGCTCGCCGCGTCGGGGGCGCCGGTCGCCGCCGAGTGCGCGGGGCTGCTGTACCTGGCGCGGTCGCTGGACGGGACGCCGATGTGCGGGGTCCTCGACGCGGACGCGCGGATGTCGGAGCGGCTGACGCTCGGGTACCGGGACGCGGTGGCCGTCGGCGACAGCGTGCTCGCGGCGGCCGGGACCCGGGTGCGCGGGCACGAGTTCCACCGGACCGTCATCGAGCCGGGCGCGGGAGCGCTCGCGGCCTGGGGGCTGCGGCAGCCGGAGCCCCGGGTGGAGGGCTTCGTACAGGGCGGGGTGCACGCGAGCTATGTGCACACCCACTGGGCCGGGGCCCCGGGGGTCGCCGCCCGGTTCGTCGGGCACTGCGCGTGAGCTCAGCCGCCGGAGAGGCCCACCACGAGCCAGATGAAGCCGACGCCCGCGACCGTGCAGAGCAGGGTGGTGCGGGCGGGGTGTTCGTGGTGGGCCTCGGGCAGGATCTCGGCGGCGGCGAGGTAGAGCAGGGCGCCGCCGAAGAAGCCGAGATAGCTGCCGAGGAGTTCCTCCGGAAGAGTGAGGAGGGTGGCGAGGGCGGCGCCGACGACCGGGGCGAGCGCGTCGGCGAAGAGCATCGCGAGGGCCTTCCGGCGCTCGTTCCCGTACACGCTGGTGAGCGTGTACGTGTTGAAGCCGTCGGCGAAGTCGTGGGTGACGACGGCGAGCGCGACGGTGGCGCCCATGCCGCCGCCGACCTGGAAGGCGGCGCCGAGCGCGATGCCGTCCATGAGGCTGTGCAGCACCATGGCGCCGGCCGCCACGAGCCCGACCTGCGGGGTCCGCTCCCCCGCCTTCGCCCCGGGTCCCGGCCCCTCCCCCGGCTCGGCGCCGTGGGCGGCCCGGCGGGTGGCGAGGAGGCGCTCCACCACGTGGGCGAAGAGGAAGCCGCCGACGAAGAGCAGCAGGGCCTGGGGAACGCCGAAGACCTCCTCCCCCGCGGCCTCCAGGGCCTCGGGCAGCAGGTCGAGTCCGACGACGCCGAGCATGAGCCCGCCGGCGAGGCCGAGGACGAGGTGCCGGCGGTCGGTGACGCGCTGCGCGACCCAGCCGCCGAAGAGCGTCATCAGGAACGCGCCGAGCGCGACGAGCACAGCCATGGCCCCTTGGTAGCGGATCGGGGGCCCGGTCTGCACATCGGTGTCGGCGTCCGCTCGGGCGCGACGCGGGCCGAGGTCCTCGCGCTGGTCGAAGCGGCGCTCGCGGAGGCGGGGCTCGCGGCCGCGGGGCCGGGGGACGGGACGGAGCCGGGGGACGGAACGGGTTCGGGTGGGCTGTCCCGGGGCCGGACCGGCGCGGCCGGGACCGGGGACCGTACGGCCGGGACGGGTGCGGGCACGGGCCGGTACGCGCGCGTGGCCGGGGCCCCGGAGGCGGCCGCGGCGGGGCCCGGGGAGGCAGCGGTGTACGCGCGCGTGAGGGGGTTCGCGACCCTGCGCGCGCGCGAGGCTGAGCCGGGCATCGTGGGGGCGGCCGCGCGGTTCGGGGTGCCCGTGACCGGGTTCGCGGCGGAGGAGCTGGCCGAAGTGGCCGTGCCGCATCCGTCGGAGGTGCCGCGGGCGGCGACGGGGACGGCGTCGGTGGCGGAGGCGGCGGCGCTGCGGGCGGCGGGGCCGGGGGCGGTCCTGCTGGTGCCGAAGCGGAAATCGCGCCGCGTGACCTGCGCAATCGCGATGAATGTCCCGTTTCGCTCGCACGAAGTGACGTCCGTCGCACGGTTGTTGCCCTTGACGTGCGGGTACATCGCTGGCGAGCCTGGCACACCCCACATCCCCACCCCCCACACGACGGCGGACATGGACACCCACACGGACGGCCCCGACACGGGCACCCACGCCCACGACCTGCGCCATCACGGCGACGCCGAGGTCCGCGACGAGAAGCTCGTCGACCTCGCGGTCAATGTCCGCACGGCGACCCCGCCGGACTGGCTGCGCGAGCGGATCGCCCATTCCCTGACGGGTCTGGCGCACTACCCCGACGGGCGTTCGGCCCGTGCGGCGGTGGCCGAGCGCCACGACCTCCCGCCGGCGCGGGTCCTCCTGACGGCGGGCGCGGCGGAGGCCTTCGTGCTGCTCGCGCGGGCGCTGCCGGTGCGCCGGCCGGTGGTGGTGCATCCGCAGTTCACCGAGCCGGAGGCGGCGCTGCGGGACGCCGGGCACGAGGTGCGCCGGGTGCTGCTGCGCGAGGAGGACGGTTTCCGGCTGGATCCGTCGGCGGTGCCCGAGGACGCGGACCTGGTGGTGATCGGCAATCCCACCAACCCGACGTCGGTGCTGCATCCGGCGGAGACGATCGCGGCGCTCGCCCGGCCGGGGCGGTATCTGGTCGTGGACGAGGCCTTCATGGACGCGGTGCCGGGCGAGCGGGAGGCACTGGCCGGACGGACGGACCTGCCGGGCCTGGTGGTGCTGCGGAGCCTGACGAAGACCTGGGGCCTCGCGGGGCTGCGGATCGGGTACGTGCTCGCGGAGCCGGAGACGGTGGCGCTCCTGGAGCGGGCGCAGCCGCTGTGGCCGGTGTCGACGCCGGCGCTGGTGGCGGCGGAGGCGTGCATGTCGCGGGCGGCGCTGGCGGAGGCCGAGCACGCGGCGCACCGGATCGGGACGGAGCGGGCGCATCTGCTCGCGGGGCTCGCGGAGTTCGACGAGGTGCGGACGGTGGCGGCGGCCGAGGGGCCGTTCGTGCTCATCCGGATCGAGGACGCGGACGCGATACGGGAGCGGCTGCGGCTGCTCGGGTTCGCGGCGCGGCGCGGGGACACGTTCCCGGGGCTCGACCGGCACTGGCTGCGGCTCGCGGTCCGGGACCGGGCGACGACGAATCGTTTCCTCCAGGCCCTGGACCAGGCCCTCCTGCTGGCGGGCTGAGCCCTCGGGCCACGTACGGCCACGACCGACGCCCTCGGAGCCGTACGACCGCGCGGGGCGGCCCGGGGCGGGTGGTGGCGTCGTGCCCACCGCCCGCCCCGGGCCGGTTCCCCCTGCGTCCCCCTGACGCGTCTCCCCCTCGGGCGGTCAGCCCCGGGCGCGGGCGCGGAAGCGGGTCAGGGCGACGGCGCCGCCGCCGGCGAGGACGAGCGCGAGGGCGCCGCCCGCGAGGTACGGGGTGGCGGAGCTGCCGCCGGTCTCGGCGAGGTTCTGCGTCGGGACGGAGTCGCCGCCGTTCGTCTTGATCCCGCCGTCGTCCTGGGGCTCGGTGGGCTGCGGCGAGGGCTGCTCGGACGGCTGCCCGGTCGGCTCCTGGGTGGGCTCGGCCGTGGGCTTCTCGGTCGGCTTCTCGGTCGGCTTCTCCGTCGGCTTCTCGGTCGGGGCCGGGGTGTCGGGGGTCTCGCAGGTGGCCTCGGCGAGCGTGACCTTGCCCTTGACCTTGGCGACGCCGAGGTTGAGCGGGTTGACCTCCACGTCGAGCTCCAGGGCGGTGGCGGCCGCGGTGCGCGAGGTGGTGCCGGTGCGGGAGAGGTCGAGGGTGATCCGGCCGACGGCGGGCACGTCGATCTCGGTGCGGCCACCGGCGGTGAGCGTGATCTTCTTGCCGAGGGCGCGGACGTGTCCGAGGACGTTGGACTCGGCGACCGGCTTCTTCCCTGTCTCGCAGACCGCCTTGGAGGTGACCTTCTCGACCTCGATGAGGGCGAGGGCGGGCAGGCCGGGCACGTGGACGCGGGCCTTGGCGAGGTTGACGTACCCCTCGGCCCTGCGCTCGTCGACGGTGGCGGTGGAGGTGGCGACGTCGGCGGTGAGGATGTCGACGGGCTTGCCGCCCTCCGCGCCCTGGACCTTCACGCTGAGGGCGGTCTCGCTCTCGCTCTCGGGCGCCTCGACCTCGTTGAGCGAGGCGCGGACCGGGATCTTCACGGTCTCGCCGAGGAGGGAGACGTCGAGCCCGGTGCGCAGCACGGCGGCGGTGGCGCGGCCCTCGCGGCGCTCTCCGTCCGTCGCCTGCGCGGCGGGGGCCGCGAGGAGGACGGGGCCCGCGGCCAGGGCGACGACGGTCGCGGCGGCCGCGGTGCGGCGGACGGGCGCACGGAAGGTGTTGCTGTTCAAGGTGGTGGAACCCCCACGGAAAGGCATGGCGTCGCCGGCCGCTCGCCACGGGGACGGTGGCTTCGCGCGGCTGCGGCGACTGGGACACCGGAATCTTTACGCACGGAGAGTGAACCGACAGTCGCCTGACGTGAGTTCACTCCAAAGGGGGGTTTCCGTGTTCATTTTCGAATTTTTTCGACACAACCATTCCCGGTGGCCCCACGCGTCGCGCAGGAAAACGATCCGCGCCCCTGCGGGGTCACGGATCGTCAACGTCACGCCGGGCCGGGACGGTTCAGCTGGGACGCCAGTAGCCCAGCGCGTGGACCCGCTCCTTGGGCAGCGCGAGCTCCTTGCGGACGTACCCGGCGAGGGCGCGGGTGGTCGCGGTGTCGCAGGCGATCCACACGTACGCCTCCGGTCCCGCCAGCGCGGGCAGTTCGGCCCTGACCCGCTCGACGAGGCCGGCGCCGGAGCGCTGCCGGGGGATCCGGCGCAGCTCGTGGCGGTCCGGGTCGACCCGGAAGGGCAGCTCCTCGTCGGAGGCGTGCTGGGTCTCGAACCAGATGGTGGCCGGGAGGTCCGGGTGGGCGTCGAGGAGCGAGTTGACGGCCGGCAGCGAGGCCGGGTCGCCGATGACGAGGAGCCGCTCGGGCCGGGGCTCGGGGGTCTCGAAGCCGGTGCCCTGGAGGGTGGCCTCGACGGTGTCGCCCGGGGCGCAGTCGCGGGCCCAGTGGCTGGCGGGGCCGTCGTGGAGGGCGAACTCCAGGCTGAAGGTGCCGGCGTCCCGGTCGGGGTCGACCAGGGTGTAGGCGCGCTGGTGCGGCTTCCCGGCGTTCGCGAACCAGATCCGGACCCACATCGTGGGGTGCACCCCGGCGGCGGCGAGCAGCCCGCCGTCCGTGAAGTGGACCCGCCGGTAGTCCTCGGTGACCTGCTCGGCCCCCGTGACGGTGAACGTGAAGTCCTTGGCGCCCATCAGCTTGAGAACGGCACCCTGCCAGCCGTGACCCACCACGCACTCCTCCCCCGAACCCATGGGTTACCTTGGGTCGACGATCAATTTAGGTCAGCCTAACCTAACGGCATCTGAAAGCACACGGACGGGATCGGTAAGGGTGAGCATCGAGGTCTACCGGGACGCGTACGGCGTCCCCCATCTGCGCGCGGCGGACCCGGAGGAACTGGCCTTCGCGCAGGGCCGGGTGACCGCCCTGGACCGCGCCTGGCAGCTGGAGGTCGAGCGCCACCGGGCCCGCGGCACCAGCGCCGCCTTCCTCGGCGCCGCCGAGGCCGGCTGGGACGCCTTCGTCCGCCGCGCCCGGCTCGCCGACACCGCGCGCGGCTGCCTGGCGCGCCTGGAGGAGAGCGACCCGGAGACCGCGGACTGGGTGCGGGCGTACGCGGACGGGGTCAACGCCGGCCTCGCCGAAGGGGCCCGGCGGGCCCCCGAGTTCGCCGCCACCGGGCTCGCCCCCGGCCGCTGGGAGGCGTGGACGCCGCTGGCCGTCTGGCTCTCCACCCACATCCTCTTCGCCGGCTTCCCGACGAAGCTGTGGCGCGAACAGGTCGCCACCGGTCTCGGCGAGGAGTGGACCGAGCTCTTCGCCGCCGACGGGCCGGCCACGGCCGGGTCCAACGGCTGGCTCGTGGCCGGGGAGCGGACCGCGAGCGGCGCCGCCCTGGTGGCCGGCGACCCGCACCGCTTCATCGAGGCGCCCGGCGTCTACCAGCAGATCCGGCTCGCCTGCCCCGCGTACGACGTCGTCGGCCTCGCCGTGCCCGGCGTCCCCGGGCTCGCCCACTTCGGGCACGCCGGCCCGGTCGCCTGGGCCATCACCAACGCCATGGCCGACTACCAGGACCTCTACCGGGAGCGGCTGCGGCGCACCGGGGGCGGCGGCGTGGAGGCGTACGGCCCCGAGGGCTGGCGCCCGGCCGCCGCGCACACCGAGACCGTCGAGGTCGCCGGCGGCGAGCCGGTCCTCGTCGAGGTCGTCGAGACCGACCGCGGCCCGGTGATCACCGGCGAGGAGCCGGAGGCGGCCGGCGCCGAGTGGGAGGGGCTGAGCCTGCGGTACGTGCCGCGGGTCACCGGCCGACTGGGCTTCGAGGCCCTGCCGCGCCTGCTCGCCGCCCGTACCGTCGCCGACGTCGACGCGGCGCTCGACGCCTGGGTGGAGCCGGTGAACGTGGTGCTCGCCGCCGACACCGACGGCGGGCTGCTGCACCGGGTCGCCGGGCACGTGCCCGTACGCGACCGGGCCAACTCCCTGCGGCCCGTGCCCGCCTGGGAGCCGGCGCACGCCTGGGAGCCGGAGCCCGCGCCGCTGCCCCGGGCCGGCGTGACGGACGGGTACGCGGTGATGGCCAACGCCCGCGGCCTCGCCGCGCCGCTCGGCGTCGAGTTCGCGCCCCCGCACCGCGCCGACCGCATCGCCGAACTCCTCGCCGCGTCCGCCGCCTGGACCCCGGAGAGCACGACCGCCGTCCACCGCGACACCGACAACCGCGCGGCGGCCCGGCTGCTCGCCGCCGTGGAGGCCGCCGCCGAGGAGCTCTCCCCCGCCGCCCTGCGGGTGCGCGAGCGACTGCTGGCCTGGGACCGGCGGATGGACGCCGACAGCGCCGACGCCGGGCTCTACGCGGCCGTACGGGGCGCGGTCGTGCGGCGGCTCGCCGCGCACGAGGCCTTCGCGGGGCTGCGCGAACCGGGGGCGTACCCGGAGGTGTTCCGGCCGTGGCTGTACCTCGGCCCCCGGGTCGGCCTCGCCCTGGAGACCCTGCTGGTGGCGGGGCCCGTACCCGCCCCGGACGTGGACCGGATCGTGCGGGAGGCGCTGGAGGAGACCGGCGCGGGCGAGCCGCCGGCCGCCTGGGGGACCACGCACCGGCTCGCGCCCTGGCAGGCGCTGCCCCACCCGGACGACGACCGGTGGCCGGGGCTCGGCGGCGACCACGACTGCGTGCTCTCCACCTCCAGCGTCCCCGGCTACACCGACCGCTGCGCCCGGGCGTCCGCCGCCCGCTACGTGTGGGACCTCGCCGACCGCGAACGCAGCGGCTGGATCGTGCCCTTCGGCGCCTCCGGGGTGGCCGGGGACCCGCACCACGAAGACCAACTCCCCCTGTGGCTGCGGGGCGAGCTCGCCCCCGTCACCACCGACTGGAACCGCCTCACCAAGGAGCAGGGATGACCACCCCCGTCTACGTCCACGCCGTCGAGGGCCTCGGCACCGTCGCCGTCCGACCGATCGTCCCGGACGCCGACGCCCCGCTCATCCACGCCTGGGTCAACGAGGAGCGGGCCTCCTTCTGGGGCATGAACGGCACCACCGTCGAGCAGGTCAGGGACGTCTACGCCCACCTGGACTCGCTCACCACCCACCACGGGTTCCTCGTCGAGCTCGACGGCACGCCGGTCTCGATCTTCCAGACGTACGAGCCCGAGGCCGACCGGGTGAGCGAGTGCTACGAGGTCGAGGAGGGCGACATCGGCTGCCACCTCTTCATCGCCCCGAGCACCGCCCCGTCCGCCGGCTTCACCGCCGGACTGCTCTCCGCGCTCGTCGCCTTCTGCCTGCGCGACCACACCCGGATCGTGGTGGAGCCGGACGCGGCGAACGAGAAGGCCGTCGCCCGCATGGCGCGGGCCGGCTTCGAGCTGGGCCCGGAGGTCGTCCTCCCCGAGGTCGACCTGCCGGAGGTCTTCATCCCGGAGAAGAAGGCCCGGCTGGCCTTCCTCCGCAGGGCCGCCGCCTGAGCCAGGCCGCTTCTTCCGGATCGGGCCGGATCAGGGAGCGGCGTCCGGTGCGTGCGCTCGCAAGGCGGAGGAGGGAGTCCATGCGGTGGGGGCACCTCCCAGCGGTAGCCGGGGGAGCCGCGAGCCCGGCATGATCCGGAAGAGACGGCCTAGGCGATGACCCTGCCCTCGACCACGACCCGCCGCGGCGCCGCCAGGACGCGGACGTCCGCGCGCGGGTCCTGGTCGTAGACGACGAGGTCGGCGGGGGCGCCCTCCTCCAGGGCGGGGCGGCCCAGCCAGGCCCTGGCCCCCCAGGTGGTGGCGGAGAGCGCGTCGAGCGCCGGGATGCCGGCCTTCGTCAGCTCCTCGACCTCCTCGGCGACCAGGCCGTGGGCGAGGGAGCCGCCCGCGTCGGTGCCGACGAAGACCGGGATCCCGGCGTCGAAGGCGGCGCGGACGGTGTCGTACCGGCGCTCGTGCAGCCGGCGCATGTGGGCCGACCAGCGGGGGAACTTGGCCTCGCCGCCGTCGGCGAGGTGCGGGAAGGTCGCGATGTTGACCAGGGTCGGCACGATGGCCACCCCGCGCTCCGCGAAGAGCGGGATCGTCTCCTCGGTGAGGCCCGTGGCGTGCTCGATGCAGTCGATGCCCGCCTCGACGAGGTCGCGCAGCGAGTCCTCGGCGAAGCAGTGCGCGGTGACCCGGGCGCCGAGCCGGTGCGCCTCGGCGATCGCCGCCTCGACCTCGGCGCGCGGCCAGGACGGCGCGAGGTCGCCGACCTCGCGGTCGATCCAGTCGCCGACGAGCTTGACCCAGCCGTCGCCGCGCCGGGCCTCCCGGCCCACGTACTCCACCAGGTCGGCGGGCTCGATCTCGTGGGCGTAGTTGCGGATGTAGCGGCGGGTGCGGGCGATGTGCCGGCCCGCCCGGATGATCTTCGGCAGGTCCTCCCGCGCGTCGATCCAGCGGGTGTCGGAGGGCGAGCCCGCGTCCCGGATGAGCAGGGTCCCGGCGTCCCGGTCGGCGAGGGCCTGCTTCTCGGCCGTGACCTCGTCGACGGGTCCGTGCCGGTCGAGCCCGACGTGGCAGTGCGCGTCGACGAGCCCGGGCAGCGCCCACCCCCGGACGACGACGGTCTCCGCCGTGGGACCGGCGGGCCGCTCGAAGGTGATCCGCCCGTCCACGCACCAGAGTTCGTCCCGCACGTCCTGCGGGCCGACGAGCACCCGCCCCTTCACGTGCACCACCTCGTGATCGCTCATGGCTGCACTGTACGGCCGCGGGGTGCGGGGGTACCGGGGAACGGTGGGCGTACGCTGGCCACCGGCCGTACCACCGACCCCGAGAAGGCACCACCGTGACCGTGACACATCCGCTGCTCGACCTGGCTCCGATGACCGCCGCGCACTTCGCGTCGATCGAGCGGCGGGTCGCCGCGCTGCTCTCCACCGAGCAGGACGTGGTGATCACCCAGGGCGAGGCGCTGCTGCCCCTGGAGGGGTGCATCCGCAGCGGGGCGCGGGCCGGTTCGACCGCGCTGAACGTGGTCACCGGTCCGTACGGGCAGACCTTCGGGAACTGGCTGCGCGACTGCGGGGCGACCGTGGTCGACCTGGCCGTGCCCTTCCACACGGCGGTCACCGCCGAGCAGGTGGAGCGGGCGCTGGCCGAGCACCCGGAGATCGACTTCGTCTCGCTGGTGCACGCCGAGGCCGCCACCGGCAACACCAACCCGGTCGCGGAGATCGGCGAGGTCGTGCGCGCCCACGGCGCGCTGTTCTACCTGGACGCGGTGGCCTCGATCGGCGCCGAGCCGGTCCTGCCGGACGCCTGGGGCGTCGACATGTGCATCATCGGCGCGCAGAAGGCGATGGGCGGCCCCGCGGGCGTCTCGGCGGTGTCGGTGAGCGAGCGGGCCTGGGAGCGCTTCGCCGCCAACCCGGCCGCCCCGCGCCGCTCGTACCTCTCCCTCCTGGACTGGAAGGAGCGCTGGATCGACGGCGGCCGCAAGGCCCTGCTCCACGCCCCGGCGCAGCTGGAGATGCTGGCCCTGGAGGCGTGTGTGGAGCGGATCGAGGCGGAGGGCCTGGACGCGCTGATGGCCCGGCACGCCTCGGCCGCGGCGGCGACCCGCGCGGGCGCCCTCGCGCTGGGCGGCGGCCTGGAGCCGTACGTGTACGAGGCGGGGGACGCGGCGCCGGTGGCGACGACGCTGCGGGTGCCGGCCGGGCTCGACGCCTCCGAGCTGGTGGCGAAGGCACGGGCCGCCGACCCGTCGCTGCCGGTCATCGCGGGCGGCGGGGCGCTGGCGAAGGAGATGGTCCGGGTGAACCACTACGGGCCCGACGCGACCCCGAACGCGGTGCAGTCCTCGCTGGCCGCGCTGGGCGCGGTGCTCGGCGAGGCGGGCCTGACGGTGGACCTGGAGGGTGCGCGCCGGGCGGTCACGGCGGCCTGGTAGTTCCGGGTACGCGGAAGGGGCGGGGGTCCGGACCCCCGCCCCTTCCGCGTGTCCGCCCCTTACAGCGCGGGGTAGTCGATGTAGCCCTCCGGGCCGCCGCCGTACATGGTGGCGGGGTCCGGGGTGGCGTAGGGGCCGTCGGTCTTCAGGCGGGCGGGCAGGTCGGGGTTGGCGATGAAGAGCCGGCCGTAGGCGACGAGGTCGGTGGTGCCGTCCTCGATCAGGGCGAGGGACTCGGCGCCGGTCGGGTCGGCGCCGGTGGCCGGGTTGAGGATGAAGGTGCCGGCGAAGCGCTTGCGCAGGTCGAGGACGAGCGGGCGGCGCTCCGGGGCGGTCTCCAGGACGTGGAGGTAGGCGATGCCGACGGGCTCGATCGCGGTGAGGAGCGCGGCGTAGAGCTCCTCGGTGTCGGTCTCGGCGATGTCGTTGAGCGTGTTGGCCGGGGAGATGCGCAGGCCGGTGCGCTCGGGGCCGATCTCGGCGGCGACGGCCTTGACGACCGCGACGGCGAAGCGGACGCGGTTCTCGACGGAGCCGCCCCACTCGTCGGTGCGGTGGTTGGAGCCGGAGGCGAGGAACTGCTGGATCAGGTAGCCGTTGGCGCCGTGGATCTCGACGCCGTCGAAGCCGGCCTCGACGGCGTTGCGGGCGGCGGCGGCGAAGCCGGCGACCGCCTCGTGGACCTGGTCGCCGGTGAGCTCGCGGGGGGTGACGAAGTCCTTGGGGCCCTCGTGGGTGTAGACCTGGCCGGCGGCGGCGACGGGCGAGGGGCCGACGGGGTGGAGGTCGCCGTCGAGGAGATCGGGGTGGCCGATCCGGCCGGAGTGCATGAGCTGGGCGAAGATCCGGCCGCCGCGCTCGTGGACGGCGTCGGTGACCTCGCGCCAGGCGGCGATCTGCTCGCGGCTGTGCAGGCCGGGGGTGTTGGGGTAGCCCTGGCCTTCGGCGACCGGCTGGATGCCTTCGCTGATGATCAGTCCCGCGGAGGCGCGCTGGGCGTAGTACTCGGCGACGATCGCCGTCGGGGTGCGGTCCTGGCCGTCGGCCCGGCTGCGGGTCATGGGAGCCATGGCGATCCGGTTGGCGAGGCGGGTGCCGGCGAGGTCGACGGGGTCGAAGGCGGTGGTCATGACGGTCTCCCGAAATAATATGTGGTCGGCCAAGCATGTGGCCCGACGCCACTGTACGCATTGATTGGCCAGCCAAGCAAATGTCTCCTCGCGGTACCCTGAGGAAGGTAGAGCCGCCCCGAGGAGCATCCTGATGACCGCAGTCGAGCCCGCCTGCACCGAGCAGCTGCCGTCCGCCGCGCGCGGCGGCCCGGTCGGCATGACCCTCGCCCGGGTCTCCCGGACGCACCGGATAGCCATGGGGCGGCGGCTGCGCGAGCTCGGCCTCTATCCGGGCCAGGAGCTGATGATGATGCGGCTGTGGGACCGCGGACCGGCCCGCCAGTCGGAGCTGATCCAGTCGCTCGGCCTGGACCCGTCGACCGTGACGAAGATGCTCCAGCGCCTGGAGCAGTGCGGATACGTGCGCCGCTCCCCCGACCCCGCCGACCGGCGGGCCGTGCTCGTCGAGGCGACGGAGGAGGGGCAGGCGCTGAAGGCGGGCGTCGAGAACGCCTGGTCCGACCTGGAGGCCAGCTCGCTGGCCGGCCTCGGCCCGGCCGAGCGGGCCGAGCTGGCCCGCCTCCTCGGGGTCCTCGCGGAGAACCTGCGCGCGGAGGCGGGCGACGCGGGCGACTGCCCGCCGGTCGACTGCTGAACTCCCGGGCCCCGGGGGGTCTCAGCCCGCCAGGACGTCCAGGGCGCGGTCGACGTCCGCCGCGGTGTTGTACAGGTGGAACGAGGCCCGCAGATGGCCCGCGCGGTCCGAGAGCACGACGCCCGCCGCCTCCAGGGCGTCCGCGCGGTGGCCGAGACCGGGGACGGCGACGACCGTGGAGTCGTCCGCCACCGGCTCGTGCCCGAGGGAGAGCAGCCCGGCGCGGAAGCGGGCGGCGAGCCCCTTGTCGTGGGCCTCGATCCGCTCGATGCCGACCTCCTCCAGGAGCGCGAGCGAGGCGGCCGCGCCGTGGTACGAGAGGAAGGCCGCGGGCTCGTCGAAGCGGCGCGCGGAGCGGGCGAGTTCGCGCACCGGGCCGTAGCTGTTGACCCACCGCTCCTCGCCGGTGACCCAGTTCGCGTGGATCGGCAGCAGGCTGTCCTGGGCCTCCTCGGTGACGGTGAGGAAGGAGGCGCCGCGCGGGCAGAGCAGGAACTTGTAGGCGCCGGCGACCGTGTAGTCCCACTCCCCGGCGCGCAGCGGCAGCCAGCCCGCGGACTGGGTGGCGTCGAGCAGGGTGCGGGCCCCGTGGGCCGCGGCGGCGGCGCGGACGGCGGCGAAGTCGACGGTCCGCCCGTCCGCCGACTGCACGGCGGAGAAGGCGACCAGGGCGGTCTCCGGGCGGACGGAGACGGCGAGCCGCTCCAGCGGCACGAAGCGGACCTTCAGGC
>NZ_JBEZNU010000003.1:299844-418275 GCF_040653375.1 Streptomyces sp. NPDC047974 | reverse complement strand
CCGCCGCGGACGGTGAAGGGCGTGATGAGGGAGGAGAAGTCGCCCTCGGGGAAGAGGATCTCGGCCCCGGCGGGCATCGACTGGGCGACCATCCCGGCGTGGACGGCGACCGAGCTGCCGACCGCGACCCGCTCGGGGGCGACCGAGACGAGCCGGGCGAAGGAGGCCCGCGCCTCCTCGACCACGTCGAAGCTGCCGGCGCCGCCCGCCCGCCCGTCGGCGGTCTCCTCGGCGAGGGCGGTCACCGCCGCGACGGTGCGGCGCGGCAGCAACGCGCAGGCGGAGGTGTTCAGATAGGTCCGCTTGGGGGCGAACTCGGCGCCGCCGAGCGGCAGATCGAGGGAGTCATCGAGGGAATCCATGCCCCCACCCTGGGCTCCCCGCGATCGCCCGTCAATGCCGTTCGATCATGGGGAGCCCCCAAGCGCCGCTTATCTCCGCAGGTCAGACCGGTGGGACCGGTCAGTCGCGCGGCGGGACCTCGCAGCCGTCCGGGCCGCAGGCCTCCGCGTCGGCGGCGCCGACCGGCTGGAGGGCGCGGCCCTGCCAGGCCTGCTCCAGGGCCTGGGTGAAGACCTCGGCGGGCTGGCCGCCGGAGACGCCGTAGCGGCGGTCGAGGACGAAGAACGGGACGCTGTTGGCGCCGAGTTCGGCGGCCTCGCGCTCGTCGGCGCGCACGGCGTCGGCGTAGGCGGTCCCGTCGGCGAGGACCGCGCGCGCCTCGGCCTCGTCGAGTCCGGCCTCGACGGCGAGGGCCACCAGGGTCTCGGCGTCGAAGACGGACCGCTCCTCGGCGAAGTTGGCCCGGTACGCGAGGTCGAGGAGCTCGTTCTGCCGGCCGCGCTCCTTGGCGAGGTGGAGCAGCCGGTGGATGTCGAAGGTGTTGCCGTGGTCGCGGCCGTCGGCGAGGTACTCCAGGCCCTCGGAGTGGGCGTTGGAGGCGACGTGCGCCTCCATGGCGCGGGCCTCGTCGAGCGTCCGCCCGTACTTCTTCGCCAGCATCTCCAGGACGGGCCCGGTGTCGCCCTTGGCGCGGTGCGGGTCGAGCTCGAAGGACCGGTGCACGACCTCGACGTCCTCGCGGTGGGCGAAGGCCGCGAGTCCCTTCTCGAAGCGGGCCTTGCCGATGTAGCACCAGGGGCAGGCGATGTCCGACCAGATCTCGACGCGCATGGGTTTCCTTCTCCGGGGGCGGGTGGGGTCTCTCCTCGCGCAACGCCCGCCCCGGCGGATTTCATTCCGCTTACGCCCCGGTGTGAGGCGGAGCACGGGGGCCGCGGCCCCGCGCTCCGGTCGGCGGGGCCCGGTCGGGCGGGTCAGTGCCGGGGCACGCCCAGCGGGTTGTCGTCGCGCAGCTCCGGCGGGAGGAGGTGCTGCGGGGTGGACTGGTAGGCGATCGGGCGGAGCCAGCGCTCGATGGCGGTGGCGCCGACCGAGGTGGCGGTGGAGGTGGTCGCGGGGTAGGGGCCGCCGTGGTGCTGGGCGGCGGCGACGGCGACGCCGGTGGGCCAGCCGCCGACGAGGACCCGGCCGGCGAGCGGGGTGAGGGCGGCGAGCAGGCCGGGGGCGGCGGGGTCCTCGTCGGCGCAGTGCAGGGTGGCCGTGAGGTTGCCGGGCAGCCGGCCGAGGACGGCGGCGATCTCCGCCTCGTCGGTGTAGCGGGCGACGACGGTGACGGGGCCGAAGCACTCCTCCAGGAGGAGGGCGTGCTCGCCGGCGGCGAGCCGCGCCGCGTCGACGGTGAGGACGCCGGGGGCGACGGTGTGCTCGTCGGCGGCGCCGGGGGCGACGGGGGCCTCGACGCCGTCGAGGGCGGCCCGCTCGGTGACGCCGTCGACGAAGGCGGCCCGCATCCGGTGGTCGAGCAGGACGGCGGCGCCGGCCCGGGCGACGCCCTCGGTGAGCGCGGCGAGGAAGCGGTCCCCGTCGGGTCCCGCCGGGGCCAGGACGAAGCCGGGCTTGGTGCAGAACTGGCCCGCGCCCAGGGTCATGGAGCCGGCCAGGCCCGCGCCGGTCTCCTCGGCCCGCCCGGCGACCGCGCCGGGGGTGACGACGACCGGGTTGAGGGAGCCGAGCTCGCCGTGGAAGGGGATCGGTACGGGGCGGGCGACGGCGGCGTCGAAGAGCGCCCGGCCGCCGCGCACGGACCCGGTGAAGCCGACGGCCGCGACCAGCGGGTGGCGGACCAGTCCGACGCCCGCGTCGAAGCCGTGCACCAGGACGACGACGTCCTCGGGCAGGCCGGCCTTGGCGGCGGCGCGGCGCAGCAGGCCGGCGGCCAGCTCGGAGGTGGCCGGGTGGTCGGGGTGGGCCTTGACGACGACCGGGCAGCCGGCGGCGAGGGCGCTGGCGGTGTCGCCGCCGGGGACGGAGAAGGCGAGCGGGAAGTTGCTGGCCGCGTAGACGGCGACGACGCCGAGCGGGATCTTCCAGCGGCGCAGGTCGGGGCGGGGCGGCACGGCCGACGGGTCGGGCAGGTCGATGCGTACGTCGAGGTAGGCGCCGTCCTCGACGACCGCGGCGAAGGCCCGGAGCTGGCCGCTGGTGCGTGCCAGCTCGCCGGTGAGCCGGGGGGCGCCGAGGGCGGTCTCGGCGTCGGCGGTGGCGACGACCTCGTCGGCGGAGGCGTCGAGGAGGTCGGCGGCGGTCCTGAGGAAGGCGGCGCGGACCGTCCGGTCGGCGAGGGACTCCCGGGTGGCGTGCGCGGCGCGGACCGCGCGGTCGACGTCGGCGGCCGTGGCCTCCGTGCCGACCCGCTCGCGAGGCTTCCCCGTCCGGGGGTCCACACTCCACACTGCTGCTGCCGACACGACCACACCCCTGTTCACTATGATGAACGCCGTTCTTGTGCATGAACGCTTCAGGGTGGACTCTAGGGACGCCACGGGCGTTCCCACAAGGTCGCCCGGGAGACAGAGGGTCGTCCGGGAGTCCGGCGAGAAGGGCGGGGACATGGCGGGTGCCGACGCGAACGGTGCGCAGGTGAAGTCCGCGGTGCGGACGGTGGAGCTCCTGGAGTTCTTCGCCGGACGGCCCGGGATGCACACCCTGGCCGCCGTGCAGGAGACCATGGGGTACCCCAAGTCGAGCCTGTACATGCTGCTGCGCACCCTGGTCGACCTGGGCTGGGTGGAGACCGACGCCACCGGCACGCGGTACGGCATCGGCGTGCGGGCGCTGCTCGTGGGGACCTCGTACATCGACGGCGACGAGGTCGTGGCGGCCTCCCGCGTCACCCTCGACCGGCTCTCCGACGACACCACCGAGACCGTCCACCTCGCCCGGCTCGACGGCACCAGCGTGGTCTACCTGGCCACCCGCCAGTCCCAGCACCACCTGCGGCCCTTCACCCGGGTCGGCCGGCGGCTCCCCGCGCACTCGACGGCGCTCGGCAAGGCGCTGCTCGCCGGCCACGACGACGAGCAGGTGCGGGAGCTGCTCCCGAAGGAGCTGCCGTCGGTGACCGAGCACACGATCACCGACCGGGAGCGGCTGATCGAGGAGCTGGCGCGCGTGCGCGAGCTCGGCTACGCGGTGGACCGCGAGGAGAACACCCTGGGGCTGCGCTGCTTCGCGGTGGCGATCCCCTACCGGTCCCCGGCCCGGGACGCGCTGAGCTGCTCGGTGCCGGCCGCCCGGCTGACCCCGGCGCACGAGCAGCTGATCAAGGACGCCCTCTTCGACGCCCGCGACCGGCTGACGCTGGCGACGCGGCGGCTGTGAGGGGGACCGCGGAAGGTCGATGCCGGATGAACGTTTCCTGAGAATCGGACCACAACCGGAACGTCCGCCGCCGCCCCGTTCGTCCCTCCAGGTGCCATGAACAAGACGATCAGGCGCACCTCGGTCTTCGCTCTGCTCCTCGTGCTCGCCCTCCTCGGCCGGGCCACCTGGGTGCAGGCGTACGAGGGCAAGGCGCTCGCGAACGACAGCAAGAACCGGCGGAAGACCATCGCGCAGTACGCGCAGCCGCTCGGGAACATCGTGGTGGCCGGCTCGCCGGTCACCGGCTCCGAGCGCACCCGGAGCGGTGACCTCGCGTACGAGCGCAGCTACACCGACGGCGAGCTGTACGCGGCGGTCACCGGCTACAGCTCGCAGGCGTACGGCGCCACCCAGCTGGAGGGCATCTACTCCGGGATCCTGGACGGCACCGACGACCGGCTGAAGAACCCGGTGGACGCGGTCACCCGCAAGCAGCAGAAGCCGGGCACGGTCGTCACCACGATCGACCCGGCCGTGCAGAAGGCGGGCCACGAGGCGCTCGGGAAGACGAAGGGCGCGGCCGTCGCGATCGACCCGGTGAGCGGCCGGATCCTCGGCATGGTCTCCACCCCCTCCTACGACCCGTCGGACATCGCGGGCACGCACGACGGCGACGCCTGGAAGGAGCTGACCGAGGACCCCGACAAGCCGCTGGTCAACCGGGCGCTGCGGCAGCCGCTGCCGCCCGGCTCCACCTTCAAGCTGGTCGTCGCGGCCGCCGCCCTGGAGGACGGCCTGTACTCCTCCGTCGACGCGCCGACCACGAGCCCGGACCCGTACACCCTGCCGAACACCCGGACCGTCCTGAAGAACGAGAACGCCTCCGCGCCCTGCGAGAACGCCACCATCCGCACCGCGCTCCGCTACTCCTGCAACAACGTCTTCGGCAAGATGGCCGCCGACCTGGGGCAGGACAAGGTGAAGGCGATGGCGGAGAAGTTCGGCTTCAACGACGACGAGCTGGACGTGCCGGTCCGGGCCTACCCGAGCGTCTACCCGTCCGGGATGGACCGGGCGCAGACCGCGCTCACCGGCATCGGGCAGTTCGACGTGACCGCCACCCCGCTCCAGATGGCGATGGTCTCGGCGGTGATCGCCAACGACGGGCAGCTCGCCGCCCCGCACATGGTCTCCGAGGTCGTCGACTCCGACGGCGACGCGCTGCGGTCCTTCGAGGACGGCGACGCCACCCGGATCGTCTCCTCCGCCACCGCCGAGCAGCTGCGCAGCGCCATGGTGACGGTGGTGGAGCAGGGCACCGGCACCAACGCGGCGATCGCCGGGGCGGAGGTCGGCGGCAAGACGGGCACGGCGCAGCACGGCGAGAACAACAGCAAGACGCCGTACGCCTGGTTCACCTCCTACGCCAAGGACCCGTCGACCGGGAAGCAGGTGGCGGTGGCCGTGCTGATCGAGGACTCGGGCGCGGCCCGCTCCGAGGTCAGCGGCAACGGTCTGGCGGCGCCGGTGGCGCAGAAGATGATGGCGGCGGCCCTGAGGTGACGTTCGCGGGGGCCGGATTGGCCCCCGCGGGCCCTCGTGCGATAGGCAAGGTCACGCTCGAACAGAACACGTGTTTCCCGAACTGTCGATCTTGCCGTCGATCTCGCTCGCCTCGCGGAGGACCTTCGTGCGTCGCCTGCACCGCCTGCCCCGTTCGCTCTCCGGCTGGACCATGGCGGTCTTCGGCGTCCTCGCCGCCGCCCTCGGGGTGGTGGGACTGGTCGCCCCGGACGTCCTCCTCACGGTGATGGGCTTCGAGCCGGTGCCGGCCGGCGGGCGCGCGGAGGGCGACCACACGCTGGTCTTCCTCACCGCCTCCTCGATGGCCGCGCTCAACATGGGCGTCTACTACGTGCTCGCCGCGCTCGCCGACTGGCGGGCGTTCTTCCGCTGGACGGTCCCCTTCCGGCTGCTGACCTGCGCGGTCTTCACCGTGGCGGTGATCACGGAACGGGCCCCGTCCGGCTTCCTGGGCGTCGGCCTGTGGGAGGGGCTCGGGGCGGTGCTCACGGGCGCGGCGCTCTGGCGCGAGGACCGCGCCGCGGAGGCCGCGACCGCCAGGACCTAGCCGGAGGGACCGGGACGGAGAGGCCCCGACCGCCGGGAAATAGGGGCCGCGAGCCCTCCGGAATAGGGCGGTTGCCCGATCCCGGAGGGACGCCTCAGACGCGAGTCTCCGTCCATGCGCTGGTATCTGACAGGTGTGGTCGTGTCCGGGTTCGGGACGACGGCGATGTGGCTGGTCTCCGGGATCTGGGTCAAGTCGCTGACGGGTTCGGACGGGCTCGCGGCCCTCACCGCCTTCGCCCTCTGGGCCCCCGCCCTCCTCGGGCCGCTGCTCGGCACGCTCGCGGACCGGGTGCGCCGCCGTCCGCTGCTGATCGCCCTCGACCTCGCCATGGTGGCGGTGCTGCCGCTGCTCCTCTGGGTGACCTCGGCCGACCGGGTGTGGCTGCTCTTCGCCGTCCTGGTGCTGTACGGGGCGCAGGGCGCCGTCCATGAGGCCGCCGAGCAGGCGCTGCTGTCGACCGGCTTCGACAAGGAGCGGCTCGGCTCGGTCAACGGCTGGCGGATGACGGCCAACGAGTCGATGAAGCTGATCGCCCCGCTGACCGCGGCGGGGCTCTTCGCCCGGTACGGGGCCGGTCCCGTGGCCCTCCTGGACGCGGCGAGCTTCGCCCTCGCGGCGGGCGCCTTCGCCGCGATGCGGGTGCGCGAGGAGCGGCCTGCCCCGGTCGCCCGCGAGCGGGGGACGTGGTGGCGGGAGACCGCGGAGGGCGTCCGGCTGCTGGCCGCCTCGCCGGTGCTGCGGCCGCTGGTGGCCACCGGGTCCTTCACCATGCTGCTCGCCGGGGTGAACGGGGCGGCGGTGTACGCGGTGGTGGACGGGCTCGGACGGCCGGCGGCGTACGCGGGCGTGCTGTACGCGGTGCAGGGCGCGGGCTCGGTCCTGGCGGGCCTGACCACCGGTCCGCTGCTGCGCCGGGTGCCGGAGCGGCTGCTCGCCGCGGCCGGGCTCGCGCTCTTCGCGGCGGCGACCGGGGTACGGGCGCTGCCGTACGAGGCGACGGCCCTGGCGGCGAGCGCGGTGATCGGCCTCGGCCTGCCGTGGGTCCTGGTGGCGGCGATGACGGCGGTCCAGCGGGAGGCCCCGGCGGAGGCGGCCGGCCGCCTCGCGGCGACCGCGAACACCGCGCTCTTCGTCCCGAACGCGCTGGCCCTGGCCCTGGGCGCGGCGCTGGTCACCACCGTGGACGTCCGCCTCCTGCTCCCGGCCCTGGCGGCGGCGGGCCTCGCCGGTGCGCTGCGCACGGCCAGGGCGGCGGTGCCGGAGGCCGTGGCCTAGGTCGGACCGTCTCGTGGTGCGTGCCCGCGGGGGGCCGGGGAGCATGGAAGGGGACGTGGGCTCGGCGGGAGGAGGGCAGGGTGACGGCCGGTTCCTTCCCGGAGACGGGCACGGGGACGGGGACGGAGGAGGCACGCGCCGCCGCGCCCGGAAGCACCCCGCCCGGCCCCGGTACCTCTCCCGAGCCGGGCGCCCCTTCCGGATCCGGCGCCTCTTCCGAGCCGGGCACCTCTCCCGGGCCGGGCGCCGCCCCGGGGCCCGGCGCCTCCACCGGCCCCCGTGTCTCCCCCGGACCCGGCGCCTCCCCCGGACCCGGTGGGTCTTCCGGCCCCGGCGCCTCCGCCGGACCCGGTGTCCCTTCCGGTTCCGATTCCGGTTCCGGTCCGCCGGACGGGTCGGTGTCCGGGACCGTGTTCGGCACGCGGGGGCTGCTCGACGTGCTCGGGGTGGCCGCCGTGGTGGTGGACTCGGCCGGGCGGATCGTGCTGTGGAGCCCGCAGGCGGAGACCCTCTTCGGGTACCGGGCCGACGAGGCCCTGGGGCAGTACGTGGCCCGGCTGATCGTCGACGAGGAGCACCGGGCCGAGGCGACGCGGCTCTTCGGCGAGGTCCTGGGGCGCGGCACCACCTGGGCGGGCACCTTCCCCGTACGGCACAAGGACGGGACGACCCGGCAGGTGGAGTTCCGCAACATGCGGCTCACCGACGACCTGGGCGACCTGTACGCGCTCGGCATCTGCGCCGACCGGACCGTCGTCGCCCGGATGGAGACGGAGCTGGCGCTCTCCGACCGGCTGGTCGACCAGTCCCCGCTGGGCCTCGCGGTCCTCGACACCGAGCTGCGGTACGTCCTGGTCAACCCGGCCCTCGAACGGTTCAACGGACTGCCGGCCGCCCGGCACCTGGGCCGGAGGCCCGCCGAGGTGCTGCCGGGCGTGGACGCGGCGCCGCTGGAGGCGGCGGCCCGGCGGGTCCTGGAGACGGGGACGCCGCTGCTCGACCTCCAGGCGATGAGCGCCACCCCGGCGGACCCGGGCGGCGGCCGGCACGCCTGGTCGGTGTCCTTCTACCGCCTGGAGGCGGCCGACGGCCGGGTCCTCGGCGTGGCGGCCTGGGTGGTCGACGTCACCGAGCGGCACCTGGCGGACGCGGAGGCCGGCCGGTCCCGGCGGCGGCTCGCCCTGATCGCGGACGCCTCGGCCCGGGTCGGCACCACCCTGGAGGTGGAGCGGACGGCGGACGAGCTGGCGTCGGTGGTGGTGCCGGCCCTCGCCGACGTGGCCGCCGTCGACGTCCTCGACTCGGTGCTCGCCCTGCGCCGCCCCGGCGTCCCCGAGCAGGGCCCGGCGCTCTTCCGGGCGCTCGCGGTGAAGGCCGGGCACGACACGGAGGCGCTGGCGGCCGCCGACCCGCCGGGCTCGGTCGCGCTGTACGGCGCCGACCGGCTGGTGACCCGCTGCGTGCACACCGGGCGGCCGGTCCTGGTGGCCCGGGTCGGCCCCGAGGACCTGCCGCGGATCGCGCGCGGCCCCGAGGCCGTCGGGCGCCTCGCGCGGGCCGGGGTGCACTCCTACCTGGCGGTGCCGCTGATCGCGCGCGGCGAGGTGCTCGGGGCGCTCGACCTGAAGCGGGACCGGAACAACCCGCTGCCCTTCGACGCGGACGACGTGCTGCTCGCCGTGGAACTGGCGGCCCGCGCGGCCGTCAGCATCGACAACGCCCGCTGGTACCAGAGCATGCGGAACTCCGCCGTCACCCTCCAGCGCAGTCTGCTGCCGGGCGATCCGCCCGCCCGCCCCTGCCTCGCGGCGGCGGCCCGCTACCAGCCGGCGCAGGCGTCGAGCGAGGTCGGCGGGGACTGGTACGACGTGATCGCGCTGCCCGACGAGCGGACGGCCCTGGTGGTCGGGGACGTGATGGGCAGCGGCATCGACGCGGCGGCGACCATGGGCCGGCTGCGGACCGCCGTCCGCGCCTTCGCGGACCTCGGCCTCTCCCCCGGGCAGGTCCTGCGGCACCTGGACCGGATCGCGGTCGGCCTGGAGCCGTCCATCGCCACCTGCCTCTTCGCCGTGCACGATCCGGCGCGGCGGCGCTGCCGGATCTCCAACGCGGGCCATCTGCCGCCGGTGCGGCTCCCGGCCGACGGCCCGGCCGAACTGGTCGCCGTCTCCACGGGGGTGCCGCTGGGCGTCGGCGGGGACACCTTCCGCACCGCGCGGGTGCCGTTCCGCCCGGGCGACCGGCTGGTGCTGTACACGGACGGGCTGATCGAGACCCGGGACGCCCCCATCGACGAACGGCTCGCGCTGCTCGTCCGGCTCGTCGAGGAGACCCGGGAGCTGTCCCTGGAGGAGAGCTGCGACCGGCTCCTGCGGGAGCTGCGCCGCCCCGGCGCCCAGGACGACGTGGCGCTGCTCATCGCCCGGAGCACCGGATGACGGCCCGCCGGGACGGTGCGCGCCCGGGGCGCGGCTCCGGGCTGCGGAGCTTCGCCGGGCAGGTCCTCGCCCTGGAGGCGCTGATCGCCCTCCTGCTGATCGTGGCGGCGGTCGTCGTCACCTTCCAGCAGGCCCGCGGGGACGTGCTGCGGGACGCCCGGATCCGGTCGCTGGCGGTGGCGGAGGCCTTCGCGAAGGCGCCCGGCGTGGACGCGGCGCTGGTCTCGCCGGACCCGACGGCGGCGCTCCAGGAACGGGCGGAGCAGACCCGGGTGGCGACCGGGGTCGACTTCGTCGCGGTCCTCGGCCGGGACGGGGTGCGGTACACCGACTCCGAGACCGGGCTGATCGGCCAGAAGGCGACCGGTGACCTGACCCGGGCGGTGCGGGACGGCGAGTCGTTCACGGAGACCTTCCGCGGCTCGCCGACCGACGCCGTACGGGCCGTGGTGCCGGTGGTCGCCGACGACGGCCGGATCGTCGGCATGGTGACGAGCGGCATCGAGGTGCAGTCGCTCAGCGACGCGGTCCAGGGCCGCCTCGTGGTGCTCCTGGCGGCGGGCGGCGGCGCGCTGCTCCTCGCGGTGGGCGGCGCGGCGCTGGTCTCTCGGCGGCTGCGGCGCCAGACGCACGGCCTGGGCCCGGCCGAGATGACCCGGATGAAGGAACACCACGAGGCGGTGCTGCACGCGGTCCGCGAGGGGGTGCTGATCGTCGGCGAGGACCGGCGGCTGCTGCTCGCCAACGACGAGGCGCGGCGGCTGCTCGGCCTGTCGGCCGACGCCGAGCGGCGCCCGGTCTCGGAGCTCGGGCTCGATCCCCGTACGGTCGAACTCCTGGAGTCGGGGCGGACCGCGACGGACGAGGTGCACCGGGCGGGCGACCGGCTCCTCGCGGTCAGCGTGCGGCCCACCGCCCCGGACGGCCCCGGCGCGGGCAGCGTGATGACGATGCGGGACACCACCGAGCTGGCGGCGCTCTCCGGGCGGGCGGCGGTGGCCCGGGGCCGGCTCCAGCTGCTCTACGAGGCGGGGGTGCGGATCGGGACGACCCTGGAGGTGGTCCGGACGGCGGAGGAGCTGGCGGAGGTCGCGGTGCCGCGCTTCGCGGACTTCGCCACGGTGGAGCTGCTCGAACCGGTGCTGCGGGGCGAGGAGCCGCCGCAGGACGCGACGCTGGCGGAGATGCTCAGGACCGCGCTGAGCGGGGTGCGGGAGGAGCAGCCGCTCCAGCCGGTCGGCGAGGTGATCCGCTTCCACGTGCCGAGCACGCCGATGGCGACGGCGCTGGCCGAGGGGCACGCGGTGGTGCAGGCGGAGCTGGCGGCGGCGGACGGCTGGCGGGCGCAGGACCCGGAGGGGGCGGCCGGGGCGCTGGCGTACGGGATGCACTCGCTGCTCACGGTGCCGCTCCTGGCCCGGGACGTGACCCTGGGCATGGCGAACTTCTGGCGGGCGGACACGGCGGAGCCGTTCGGGGAGGAGGACCTGGAGTTCGCGGAGGAGCTGGCGGCGCGGGCGGCGGTGGCGATCGACAACGCCCGGCGGTTCACCCGGGAGCACGCGATGGCGGTGACGCTCCAGCGGAGCCTGCTGCCGAGGGTGCTGCCCGAGCAGAACGCGGTGGAGGTGGCGTACCGCTATCTGCCGGCGAAGGCGGGGGTGGGCGGCGACTGGTTCGACGTGATCCCGCTGCCGGGGGCGCGGGTGGCGCTGGTGGTGGGCGACGTGGTGGGGCACGGGCTGCACGCGGCGGCGACGATGGGCCGGCTGCGGACGGCGGTCCACAACTTCTCGACGCTCGACGTGCCGCCGGACGAGATCCTCGGCCATCTGGACGAGCTGACCGGGCGGATCGACGAGGAGGGCGAGCCGGCCTCGGGCGGCGACGGCGGCCGGGGCCGGGGGCAGGAGACCATCACCGGCGCGACCTGCCTGTACGCGATCTACGACTCGGCGTCCGGGGTGTGCACGGTGGCGAGCGCCGGGCATCCGGGTCCGGCGGTGGTGGACGCGGAGGGGCGGGTGGAGTTCCCGCCGCTGGCGCCGGGGCTGCCGCTGGGCCTCGGGCTCGGGGACGTGCCGTTCGAGTCGACGGAGCTGCGGCTCGCGGAGGGCAGCAAGCTGGTGCTGTTCACGGACGGGCTCCTGGAGGACCAGGGCCGGGACGTGGGGACGGGGCTGCGGCTGCTGCGCCGGACGCTGGAGCGGCCCGCCCGGAGCCCCGAGCAGATCTGCGCGGACGTGCTGGCGACCCTGCTGTCGCCGTCGCCCCGGGACGACATCGCGCTGCTCGTGGCCCGGACCCGGCGGCTGCCGGCGGACCGGATCGCCGAGTGGGAGGTCGCCCGGGACCCGGCCGCGGTGTCGCCGGTGCGGAACGCTGCGGCGGCCAAGCTGGCGGAGTGGGGCCTCGACGAGGCGGTCTTCGCGGTGGAGCTGATCCTCAGCGAGCTGGTCA
The DNA here is from genome assembly GCF_040653375.1 of Streptomyces sp. NPDC047974. Classification (NCBI taxonomy): domain Bacteria; kingdom Bacillati; phylum Actinomycetota; class Actinomycetes; order Kitasatosporales; family Streptomycetaceae; genus Streptomyces; species Streptomyces sp. NPDC047974. The sequence continues at coordinate 406,260 of NZ_JBEZNU010000003.1, read as the reverse complement.
CCAACGCGGTGCGGTACGGGGTGGACCCGGTGCGGGTGCGCCTGCTGTACGACCGGACGCTGGTGTGCGAGGTGTCGGACGGCAGCAGCACCTCGCCGCACCTGCGGCACGCGGCGGAGACGGACGAGGGCGGCCGCGGGCTGTACCTGGTGGCGCGGTTCGCGGAGCGGTGGGGCACGCGGTACGGGCGGCGCGGCAAGACGATCTGGGCGGAGCTCCGGGTCGGCCCGAACGGCGGGGACGGCGGCCCGGAGGTCGCCGGTCCCGGACCCGCCCCGACGGCGCCCCTGGACCTGGACGCGCTGGAGAAGCTGGCCTGGTGAGGGGGTGGGGCACCCGGACGGCCCACATGGTATACCAAAAGGGTTGCGTCCGAGCCCGAAGGAGACCCCGTGAGCCCCACGCCCCGCACCGCGACCCTCTTCCACGACGTACGGCCCTTCGGCGGGCCGGCCGGCGAGCTGATCGCCGTCGACGGTGTGCTCGTCGCGGAGGTCCCCGAAGGGGCGGTCGTCGAGCGGGTCGACGGCGGTGGGCGGCTCGCCCTGCCGACCCTGGTCGACGCGCACATCCACCCGGACAAGACCTCCTGGGGCGAGCCCTGGCACCGCCGCCGCCCCGCCGCCGGCATCGCCGACTACGTGGCCGGCGACGTGGAGCTGGCCCGCTCGCTGCCCACCCCGGTGGGCGAGCGGGCGCTGCGCCTGATGTCCCACGCGGCGGCCCGGGGCACCCGCGCCCTGCGGGCCCACGCGGACGTGGCCCCCGCCTACGGCCTGGCCGCGGTCGAGGGCGTCGCGGACGCCGCCGCGAAGCTGGCCGGGATCGTCGACGTCGAGCTGGTCGCCTTCCCGCAGCACGGCGTGGTCCGGGAGCCGGGCGCGGCGGAGCTGCTCGCCGAGGCGGCGGCGAGCGGTCTGGTCAGCCATGTGGGCGGCATCGACCCGACCGGCTTCGACGCCGCCGGCGGCGGGGACGGCGATCAGCTGGGCCTGGTCTTCGGTCTCGCCGAGAAGCACGGCCTGGGGCTCGACATCCACCTGCACGACCGGGGCGAGCCGGGCCTCGCGGTGATCCGGGACATCGCCGCCCGCACCCGCGCGGCCGGCCTTCACGGCAGGGTGGCGGTGGCGCACGCCTTCGCGGTGGCGGGCCTCGCCGGCCGGGAGCTCGACGAGACGGCGGACCTGCTCGCCGGCGCCGGGGTCGCGCTGACCACGGTCGCCCTGGGCGAGACGACGGTCCTGCCGTTCCGGCGGCTCGCCGAGCGCGGGGTGACGGTCGGCCTCGGCTCGGACGGCGTCCGCGACAGCTGGAGCCCGTACGGCGACGCCGACATGCTGCACCGCGCCTGGCTGGCCGGCTGGGCCCTGGACGCCCGGCTCGACGAGGACCTGGAGGCCTGCTTCGCGGTCGCCGCGCACGGCGGCGCCGCGCTCATGGGGCTGCCGGCCGCCGATCTGCGCCCGGGCTCCCCGGCCGACTTCATGCTGGTCGAGGGCGAGTGCCTGCCGCAGGTCGTGGTGGACCTGCCGGGCCGCGACCTGGTGGTCCGCGCGGGCCGGGTGGTGGCCAGGGACGGCCGCCTGATCGGCTAGCCGAGCGCGGCCAGGGCGGTGCGGACGGCCGCCAGGTCGGCGTCGGAGGCCAGGCCCGCGTGGTACAGGCGGAGTTCGGTGGCGCCCTCGGCGAGGGCGCGCCGGGCGTCCTCGGCGAGCCGGCCGGGGGCGCCGCCCATGCCGGCGACGACGGAGAGGTTGGCGGCGACGGTGCCACCGGGCGGCCGGTGGGCGGCGAAGGCGGCGAGCCGGCCGGGCCGGGCCACCACGCCGTCGGCGAGGCCGAGGACGTGCGCGGGGTCGGTGCCGGCGTCCGCGCCGCAGCGGTACGGGTCCGGGTCGGCGTGCAGCAGGATCCGGAAGCCGGGCGGGGCGGCGGCCCGCACGGCGGCGACGGCCGCCTCCTGGAAGGAGCGGGCGGTCGCGGCGCGCCAGGCGAGGGCGGGCGCGGCGAGCTCGCCGAGCTCCCCGGCGGGCCCGGTGCCGGTCCAGACGGGGTCGAGGGCGGTACGGACGGCGGCGGCCAGCGCGTCCGGGTCGGCGCCCCGGTCCGCGTACCCCTGCCGGCAGTGCGGGCAGAAGCAGAGCGACAGCAGGGACAGGGCCCGCTCGTCGAGCGGGACGCCGCCGGTCTTGTCGTGGGCGTGCAGGTGGGCGTAGCCGTACCAGCCGCAGGACTCCAGCTCGGTGCCGGTGGCGCCGGGGCGGACGGCGGCCTCGGCGGCGAGGCCGACGAGCAGGGCCCGGACCTCGGGGTGGGCGATGCAGGGGGCCCACGGGTAGCGGTCGCCGTGGGCGTTGACGACGGAGGTGTCGGGATGGTCGGCGCCGAGCCGGGAGTTGTGGGCGAGGACGACCCAGCTGTGCACGTCGAGACCGGTGCCGTCGAGCGCCCCGGCGGCCCGCGCCCAGGCGTCGCCCGGGGCCCAGGCGCCCGCCGGGTACGGGGCGAGCCGGCGGCCGGCCCAGCGCTGCGGGTCCGGCGGGTAGAGCACGGCGGCGTACTCGGCGGTGACGACCCGTCGGCCCGGGTGGCGGGGGCTGAGCGCCCGGGTGGAGTGGTACGCGGCGGCGAGCGTCACCTGCCGCACGCCGAGTCCGGCGAGGAGCGCGGGGGCGGCGGGGTCGCCGTCGACGTCCCAGGGGTACAGGAAGGCTCCCGTACGGGGCCGGGCGGGGCTGGTCACGGGCGCTCCGGGGGTACGCGTCACACGACGGCTCAGACGTTCACATCCATGAACATCTCGCGAACGCTAACCCCGCGCGAGGTCCCGGTCAAGGGCCGGAACCCCGACAGGACAGCACCTTGACGCCCCTTCACCCCCTCCCTAACGTGTCCACGTCCATGAATGCGCCCTCTTCCGGCCGAGGAGTACCACCGATGCCCGCACCCCGCACGCTCCTGCTCACCGGTGCCGCCGGCGGCGTCGGCACCCTCATGCGGGGGCTGCTCCCGGAGTACGGCTACGAGCTCCGCCTCCTCGACGTCGCGCCCGTGCCCGACGCGCCGGACGCGATCGTCGCCGACCTCGCCGACCGGAAGGCCGTACGGGAGGCGGTGCGCGGGGTGGACGCGATCGTGCACCTCGCGGGCATCTCCGTGGAGGCCGACTTCGACGCGATCGTCGCGGCGAACGTCACCGGCCTCCACCGGCTCTACGAGGCGGCCCGCGAGGAGGGCGTCCGCCGCGTCGTCTTCGCCTCCAGCAACCACGCCGTGGGCTTCACCCGCCGCCCGCGCGACGGTGAGCCCCCGGTCCCGGTCACCACCCCGCACCGGCCCGACACCTACTACGGCCTCTCCAAGTGCTTCGGCGAGGACCTGGCGCAGCTGTACTGGGACCGGCACGGCATCGAGACGGTCTCGGTGCGCATCGGCTCCTGCTTCCCCGAGCCGACGACGGTCCGCATGCTGTCCCTCTGGCTGAGCCCCGCGGACTGCGCCCGCCTGCTGCACGCGGCGCTCACGGCGGAGTCGGTGGGGCACACGGTGGTGTACGGCTCCTCGGCCAACACCCGCGGCTGGTGGGACCTGGCCCCGGCCCGCGCCCTCGGCTACACCCCCCGGGACGACTCGGAACCCCACGCCCCCGGCCTCCTGGCACCCCGGACCCTCCCGTCCCCGGGCGACGACTACATCGGCGGCGCCTTCACCGCACCGTGACCCCCGCCCGCAAGGGAACGGCGGCCTCAGGGGCGGTACAGGTGATGGCCGGTCCAGCCGCCGAGGAGGGTGGCGCCGCGCACCCGGAGGCCCGCGTCGACGGCGAGCTCCGCCATCTCCGGCACCGGGACGTGCCCCGGCTTGCCCTGCCGCGGCGTCAGGACCCAGATCGACCCGTCCTCCGCCAACGGCCCCACCTCGTCCCTCAGTTCGGACGCCAGGTCGCCGTCCCCCTCCCGCCACCACCACAGCACCGCGTCCGCCGCCTCCCCGGAGGTGTCGTCGAGCAGTGCGCGACCGGTCACGAGCCGGACGTCGTCCCGGATCGCGTCGTCCGTGTCGTCGTCCGCGCCGAACTCCCGTACCGCCTGCCCCGCCCTGAGGCCCATCGTCTCCGCGTACCCCATCGCCCCGCCCTTCCGTGACTGCCCGCGGGCCGACCGTACGGAGGAGCCGAGGAGGGTGTCCAGAGGCGGGGCGCGTCCGGGGAATGCCACGGGCCCGGCCGGTGATACGGGGGAGCCGGCCGGGCCCGGTTCGACGGCGCGCGCTGGCAGCGCCGGACGCTCCCCACCGTAGGCGGCCACCAAGATCACCGCGAGCCGCGTAACGCGGCCTCTGTCCGGATTGCGCGGTCGACGGATGCGCGCGGGGGCACACGGGGCGCGCCCCGGACGGCGGGCCGCCTCAGGGGGCCGTCCGCAGCGTCCGGGACGGGGACTCGCCGAACCGCTCGCGGTAGCGCGCGGCGAAACGGCCCTGGTGGGCGAAGCCCCAGCGCCAGGCGACCTCGCTGACGCTCACCTCGTCCGGTTCGGCCGTCCGCAGCTCCTCCCTGACCCGTTCGAGCCGGACCTCGCGGACGTACGCCATCGGCGACATCCCGACGTACTCCCGGAAGGACTCCTGGAGGCGGCGGACGCTCACGCGCGCGTGGAGGGCGAGTTCGGTGGTGGTGAAGGGGTGCTCGGGGCGCTCGCGGACCGCGTCCATGGCCCGCTTGACCGGGGCCGGGCGGCGCGGCCCTCCGGGGTGGGCGAGCTCGTCCCGCCAGGGGTGCTCGGCGGCCAGCAGCAGGCCGTTGAGCAGCGCCTCCTGGAGCGGCCGTGCGACGAGCTCGTGGTGGGCGAGGCCCTCTCCGGCGAGCGCCTCGGCGGCGACCCGGCGGGCGAAGCGCACCCAGCTCAGGCCCGGGCCGCGCGAGATGTCGAGGCCGGGCCGGAAGGCGAGGCCGCCGTGCGCCGGGCGGCCGAGGAGGCTCTCCAGGCGGTCGCGCAGCTCGGTGGCGCCGACCTTGACGGAGAGGATCCGCCCGTCGCCGCTCCACCGGTCGAGGAAGGTGTCGCCGGCGGGATCGAGGAGCAGCGCGTCACGGGCGGAGGCGTACACGGCGGGGCCGCGGCCCTGGCGCATCTCCATGGTGCCGCTGAGCGGCGCGTTGACGTGGTAGGCGCCGAGCTCGCCGAAGCTCATCCGGACGTCGGCGCCGCAGCTCAGGTCGCCGATGACGAGCGGCCCGAACTCGACGATGTCGAAGCGGGCGGCGAAGGAGCGGTGCTCGTCGACGACGTCCATCCGGCTCGTGTAGTAGCGCGCGTCGAGTTCCTGACGCGCCTCGTCGACGTCCCCGGTCGTAAAAGAGTTCCCACCCACAGCACCCACGAAGCGAAAGATAATTCATATGACGGACCTGCCCGGGACGGGCAGGATGCCCGTCATGCCACGACCCCGGGGATTCGCGTACGAAGAGCGCAAGGACGGCTCCGTCGTCCTCACCCACCACGGCCGCGCCGCCGGGGTGCTGCGCGGTGCCAGGGCGGCGAGGTTCCTGGCCGAGGCGGAGTCCGGAGACGTCCAGCTGCTGATGGCCCGCTGGACGGGGGCGTATCGCTTCGGCAACGAACGGCAGGCCCGGAACCACCCCCGTAACCAGGGTGGCCGAACCCGTCGCGGGTAAGGGAACGGCAAAGCGCCCCGGAGCGTTAGGCCTGGCATGACCGCAATGACCCCCGGCTCGAACCTTCCGCTCACCGCCCCCCGCGTGGCGGTGGACGTCGCCGCCCCCGTGCGGCTCGACGTCTCGGGCCTGCTGCTCGGCGCCGACGGCAAGGTGCGCTCGGACGACGACTTCATCTTCTACAACCAGCCCGCGGGCCCCGGTGTCACCTACCGCTCCGGCGGCGGCACGGCGCCGGACGCGATCGTGGTGGACACCGGCGGCCTGCCCGCCGGCATCGAGAGGATCGTGGTCACGGCCAGCCCGGACGCCGCAGGACAGACCTTCCAGGGCATCGAGCCCACCGCGACCGTCCGCGACGCCGACAGCGGCGCGGTCATCGCCACCTTCACCCCGCCGCAGCTGGCCACCGAGACGGCCCTGGTGGTCGTCGAGATCTACCAGCGCAACGGCGCGTGGAAGGTCCGCGCCGTCGGCCAGGGGTACGCGAACGGCCTGGCCGGCATCGCCACCGACTTCGGCGTGAGCGTGGACGAGGAGCCCGCCGCCGCCCCGGTCCCGCCGGCGGCGGTGGCCCCGCCCGCGCAGCCCGGCCAGACGCTGCCGTCCTTCACGCCCCCGCCGATGCCGCCGGCCCCGCCGGTGGACCCGCGGCTCGCCGCCGCGGCCCCGGCCGCCCCCGCCGCCGCTCCTGCGCCCACCGGCAAGATCAACCTCGACAAGGGCCGGGTCAACCTCCAGAAGAACCAGACGGTGTCGCTGGTCAAGGGCGGCCGTCCGCTGCTCTCCCAGGTGAAGATGGGCCTCGGCTGGGAGCCCGCGTACCGGGGCAAGGACATCGACCTGGACGCCTCGGTCATCGCCTACGGCCCCCAGCGCAACCACCTGGACAGCTGCTACTTCGGCAAGCTGACCATCCTCGGCGGCGCGGTCCGGCACTCCGGGGACAACCTGACGGGCGAGGGCGCGGGCGACGACGAGGTCATCACCGTCGACCTCGGACGGCTGCCCGCCGACGCCACCGGCCTGGTCTTCACGGTGAACTCCTTCTCCGGGCAGAAGTTCACCGAGGTCGCCAAGGCGTACTGCCGGCTGATGGACGCGGCGACCGGCGAGGAGCTGGTCCGCTTCGACCTGACCACCGCCGAGCCGCAGACCGGCGTGATGATGGCCAAGCTCATCAAGCAGTTCACCGGCGAGTGGGAGATGACGGCGATGGGCGAGTTCGTGAAGTCCCGGACGGTCCGGGGCATGGTGAAGCCGGCCGCCCAGGCGCTCTGAGCGGCCGTCCCGCGCGCTACGAGAACAGCGCGCTGTAGGCGTTGAGGGCGGGCTGGCCGCCGAGGTGGGCGTAGAGCACGGTCGAGTCCCGGCCGATCTCGCCCCGGTCCACCAGGTCGATCAGCCCGGCCATCGACTTCCCCTCGTAGACGGGGTCGGTGACCATGCCCTCGGTGCGGGCGGCGAGCCGCATCGCGTCGAGGGTGGCCTCGTCCGGGACGCCGTAGACGCCGGCGTGGTAGCGCTCGTCCAGCTCCACGTCGGCACCGGTCAGCTCGCGCTCGACGCCGATGAGGGCGGCGGTGTCCCGGGCGATCCGGGTGATCTGGTCGTGGGTCTCGGCGGGCTTCGCGGAGGCGTCGACGCCGATGATCCGGCGCGGCCGGCCGCCCTCCTCCGCGAGTGCGGCGAAGCCGGCGACCATGCCGGCCTGGGTGGAGCCGGTCACCGAGCAGACGACGACCGTGTCGAAGAAGACGCCGAGCTCCCGCTCCTGCTCGGTCACCTCGTAGGCCCAGTTGGCGAAGCCGAGGCCGCCGAGCGGATGGTCGGAGGCACCGGCCGGGATCGCGTACGGCTTCCCGCCGCCCTCCTCGACCTCGCGCAGCGCCTGCTCCCAGCTCTCCTTGAAGCCGATCCCGAAACCGGCCCGCACCAGCCGCACATCGGCTCCGGCGAGCCGGCTGATCAGGATGTTGCCGACCTTGTCGTAGACGGCGTCCGGCCACTCGACCCAGCTCTCCTGCACCAGCACGCACCTGAGCCCCGCGCGGGCGGCGACCGCGGCGACCTGGCGGGTGTGGTTGGACTGCACCCCGCCGATGGAGACCAGGGTGTCGCAGCCCTGTGCGAGGGCGTCCGCGACGAGGTACTCCAGTTTGCGCGTCTTGTTCCCGCCGTACGCGACACCGGAGTTGCAGTCCTCGCGCTTGGCCCACAGCGCGGCGCCGCCGAGATGGTGCGCGAGCCGGTCCAGCGGATGCACCGGCGAGGGCCCGAAGAGAAGCGGGTAACGGTCGAAGTCGGTGATCGGCACGGCTGGCTCTCCCTGGGGTGGCGGGCGGGACGACGAGGAGTACGGCTCCGGGGACGGAGGCTCGGGGGCTCGGGGGCTTGGGGGCTCGGGGCCCCGGTCGGGTCAGACCGGGGCGGGGATGCCGGTGACCTCGGCCACCTCGATGGCGTCGTCCGCCAGTTGTTCGAGCGCGGCCCAGATCTCGCTGGTGATGCGGACGGCCGCCTCCGCGTCGCCGGCGGCGCAGGCGTCGATGAGGCGGGCGTGGAGCTCGACGGAGCCGCAGCTGCCGGAGTCCCCGAAGAGCCGGCGCTCGACCCGGCGGATCAGGGGGGTGTAGCGGTCGATGGTGGCGGCGGCCGCGTGGTTGCCGCTGGCGCCGACGAGGACCTGGTGCAGCTCGTCGTCGGCGGCGAGGGCGGCCTCGACGTCGGAGGCCCGGACGGCGGCGGCGAAGCGCTCGTTGGCCTCGCGCATGGCGCGGATGGCCTCGGGGCCGAGGAGCGGCACGGCGGTGCGGGCGGCGAGTTCGTGCATCACCCGCACCACGGAGGCGGCGTCCCGGACGATCCGGCTGACCGGCCGGGTGACCCGGGTGTAGCTCTGCGGCTTGGTCTCCACGAGGCCCTCGACGGTGAGCCGGGCGAGGGCGTCGCGGACGGGGGCGCGGGAGAGGCCGAGGCGGTCGGCGAGGTCGGCGTCCTTGAGCAGGGCGCCGGGGGCGAGTTCGCCGCGCACGATCGCCTCGCGCAGCGACTCGTAGGCCCGGTCGCGCAGCAGGGTCCGGCCCACGGGCCGCAGAGCGTCGTCCATGGACTGACAGGTTAGATGTCAGTCCATGGAGGCGACAGGGGGTCGGTGGATCCGGCAGGAACCCGTCGCGAACCCGACGGGAATCCTCACGGCTTCCCCGCAGTGACGGCCGGGCCGGCGGGGCGTCAGCGGCGGGGCTGGCGGCGCCAGGGGCCGGTGATCGCGACCATGATGCCCGGGCTCTGGATGGAGGCGTACAGGGTGTCGCCGTCGGGCGAGAAGACGACGCCGGTGAACTCGGAGTCGTTGAGGTCGTTGCGGGCGATCGGGTAGGTGCGGCCGGAGTCGGTGGCGCCGAAGAGGTGCGACACGCCCTCGCCGTCCTCCGCGATGACGAGCCCGCCGTACGGCGAGACCGTGATGTTGTCCGGACCGTCGTAGGCGCCGTCCTCCTCGGGCGCCGGGTTCACGCCGAGCAGGACCTTGAGGGTGAGGGTGCGGCGCTTGGGGTCGTAGAACCAGACCTGGCCGTCGTGGGCCGCGCCGGGGCTCTCCTCACGGGCGTACGAGGAGACGACGTAGGCGCCGCCGTCGCCCCACCACATGCCCTCCAGCTTCCGGGCGCGGGTGACCTGGCCGTCCGTGAACTGCTTGCGGACCGGCGTGGTGCGGGCGTCGCGGTCGGGGACGTCGACCCAGTCGACGCCGTAGACGGTGCCGATGCGGGTGGCGCGGGAGAGGTCGTCGACGAAGCGGCCCGCGGAGTCGATGCACCGGACCGCCTGGAGCACGCCGGCGTCGTCGGCGAGCGGACGGTACCGGCCCCGGCCGTGCTCGAAGCCCCGCGGCGGGACCCAGCGGAAGAGCAGCCCGTTGGGGTTGGAGGCGTCCTCGGTGAGGTAGGCGTGGCCCCGCTGGGGGTCGACGACGACGGCCTCGTGGTCGTACCGGCCGAAGAACTTCAGCGGCTTGGGGTCGAGGTTGGCCCGGCGGTCGCGCGGGTCGACCTCGAAGACGTAGCCGTGGTCCTTGGTCATGCCGTTCTTGCCGGCGAGGTCGGAGTTCTCCTCGCAGGTCAGCCAGGTGCCCCAGGCGGTGCGGCCGCCGGCGCAGTTGGTGGAGGTGCCGGAGATGCCGACCCACTCGGCGACCGTGCCGTCGCGGTGCACCTCGACGACGGTGCAGCCGCCGGCGGCGGCCGGGTCGTAGACGAGGCCCTCGGTGAGCGGGACGGGGTGGGCCCAGTTCGCGCGGGGGCCCTTGAGCTCGTGGTTGTAGACGAGGTACGTGCTGCCGCGCGGGCCGGCGAAGGTGGCGGCGCCGTCGTGGTTGGACGGGGTGAACTCGCCGCTCTCCAGGCGGGTGACGCCGGTCCGGGTGATCACGCGGTAGGAGAAGCCCTCGGGGAGGGCGAGGACGCCGTCGGGGTCGTCGACGAGCGGGCCGTAGCCGAGGCGGTGGTGGCCGTGACCGTGGTCGTCGTCGTGGCCGCGATCGTGGTCGTCGTCGTGGCCGGCCCCGCCGTGGGCGCGGTCGTCGCCCGCGAGGGCCTCGGGGGCGGTGCCGAGGACGCCGACGGCGCCGGTGAGCACGACGCCCGCGACGGCGGACTTCTTGGTGAACTCTCTGCGGTTGAGGGCCATGATGTGCGGTCTCTCCCCTACTGGCGGCCGGTTGTCGGGCACACCCTCGCGCGCCCGCGGGAACGGCGGCTGAACGGCGCGGGAACGGCCGCGGAGCGCCTCCCCCGGTGTGGGGGAGGCACCCCGCGGCCGCCGGAGCCGGGGTGGGGTCAGGCCGAGCCGGTGCGGGAGCGGGCCTTGAAGGCGGCCTTGCGGGCCTCCTTGGCGGCCGTCTTGTCCGGGTGGAGCCGGCCCATCGCGTCGAGGACCTCGGCCGTGTAGGGGTGCTCGACCCGCCAGGCGGTCTCCAGGAAGCCGGTGTGGCGGCTCGTCAGGCCCTCGACGAGCTCCTGGAGTTCCTCCAGGTCGCCGCCGGCGTCGAGCTGGGCGGCGATGGTGTCCACGGCGAGCCAGAAGATCATGGACTCCGGCGGGGCGGGGACGTCCGCCGCGCCGCGCTCGGCGAGCCAGACGCGGGCGAGGCCGCCGAGCTCGGGGTCGTCGAGGACCGCGCGGACCACCGGCTCGGCCTCGGGGCCGACGAGGGCCAGGGCCTGCTGGCAGTGGAGGCGGCGGAGCGGGGAGGCGGAGTCGGAGCCGCGGGCGGCGGCGAGGAGTTCGGCGGCGGCGGGCACCGGCTCGCGCCCCGCGAGCCAGGCCTCGGTCTCGGCGCGGGCGGCGGCCTCCGGGTAGCCGGTGAGCCCGGTGAGGAGGGCCTCGGCGTCCCGCTCGGCGAGGTCGCCGACGGCGGGGGCGTCGACGCCGGCCTCGACCATGCGGGTGCGGACGCCGTAGAGGCCGAGCGGGGTGAGCCGGACCATGCCGTAGCGGGAGACGTCCTCGTCGTCGACGGGCGGGGCGGGCTCCTCGCCCTCCTCGGCCATCAGGGCCTCGTCGACGGGCTGGTACTCGACGAGGCCGATCGGCTCCAGGAGCCGGAACTGCTCGTCGAGCCGCATCATCGCGTCGGAGACCTGCTCCAGGACGTCGTCGGTGGGCTCGCCCATGTCCTCGGGGACGACCATGGAGGCGGCGAGCGCGGGCAGCGGCACGGGCCCTTCGCCGGGGCCGCCCTCGCTGACGGTCAGCAGGTAGAGGTTGCCGAGGACGCCCTCCAGGAAGTCGGCCTCCGCCTCCGGGTCCCAGTCGAGGGTGTCGAGGTCGAGGCCGCCGTCCTCGTCGAGCAGCGGCTCCAGGTCGTCGAGGACGGGCGCGACGGCGTCGGCGAAGACGGCCTCGAAGGCGTCGAGCCAGAGCGCGAGCACGTCCTTCGGCGCGCCGCCGGTGACGACGGCGAGGTTCTCGCCGGGGGCGGCGGTGCCGGGGGTGTCGTCGTCGGCGCCGTCCTCGACGTCGACGAGGCCGGTGTCGACGGCGAGCCGCCAGGCGTCGCCCGCCCAGTACTCGGCGTCCTCGTCGTCGCCGAGGCCGAGGACGCCCGCGGCGTCCGGCAGCTGCTCGTCGACGAGTTCGCCGCCCGCGCCGACCCGGGTGTCCGGTCCGGCCCAGCGGGCGAGGCGCACGGCGTGGGCGAGGAGGGGGGCGGCCAGGGCGTCCCGAGCCAGCTCCGCGTCCGAGGGCAGCCGAACGGGGGGAAGGGTGGGGTGCTCCGCAGCCATGTGGGGGACTCCTCGACGCGCGCGTGGGCTTGTGGGGTTCGCGATGGGGACCGACGGGAACCGGTCCGGTGCCGGTGGGGGCCGGCGCCCTCAGCGTAGACGCATCCGGGGGGCCTCCCGACGGTTCACGGGCCCGTCAGCCTTCGTACACCCGTCGACCCTTGACAAGTGGTGTGCTCTCACAAGAGATTGACGCGCGTAGATCCCTCTGCCGTTCCTCCAAGCACCCTCGGAGCCTCCTGATGTCTTCCTCCATACCGAGAACCGCCGCCGTCTCCGCGGTGGTCGCGGCCGCCCTCGCGGCCGGACTGCTCGCCGGCTCGCAGACCGCCGTGGCCGAGGACGCCGCCGCGGTCCGCATCCACGACGTCCAGGGCACGACCCGGGTCTCGCCGCTGGTCGGCAAGCAGGTCACCGGGGTGACCGGCGTCGTCACCGGCGTCCGGACCTACGGCTCCTCGCGCGGCTTCTGGATGCAGGACCCGCAGGGCGACGAGAACCCCGCCACCAGCGAGGGCCTGTTCGTCTTCACCGGCTCGAACCCGACGGTCGCGGTCGGCGACGCGGTCAGCGTCGACGGCACGGTCACCGAGTACGTGCCCGGCGGCCTGAACTCCGGCAACCAGTCGCTGACCCAGCTCTCCCGCCCCAAGGTCACCGTGGCCTCCCAGGGCAATGCCCTGCCCGCCCCGGTCACCATCGCCCCCTGGTCGGTGCCGGACGCCTACGCACCCGCCGGCGACCCGGCGAACGGCGGCTCCGTCAACGGCCTGGAGCTGGACCCCGAGACGTACGCCCTGGACTACTACGAGTCCCTGGAGGGCACCAACGTCCGCGTCGGCTCCTCCCGGGTCGTCGGCGCCACCGACCCGTACTCCGAGCTGTGGGTCACGGTGAAGCCCTGGGAGAACGACAACGAGCGCGGCGGCACCGTCTACGGCTCGTACGAGTCCCAGAACACCGGCCGGCTCCAGATCCAGTCGCTGATCCCGCTCGCCCAGCAGCCCTTCCCGAAGGCGAACGTCGGCGACTGGCTGACCGGTTCGACCGAGGGCCCGCTCGACTTCAACCAGTTCGGCGGCTACACGCTGACCGCCCGCACCCTCGGCACCCTCCGGGACATGGGCCTGGAGCGCGAGGTCACCGCGAAGCAGCACAAGAACGAGCTGGCCGTGGCCACGTACAACGTGGAGAACCTCGACCCGAGCGACCCGCAGGAGAAGTTCGACGCGCTCGCCAAGGCGGTCGTCGAGAACCTCGCCGCGCCGGACATCCTGGCCCTGGAGGAGATCCAGGACGACAACGGCGCCAAGAACGACGGCACGGTCTCGGCCGGCCAGACGCTGAAGAAGTTCACGGACGCGATCGTCGCGGCCGGCGGTCCCGCGTACGAGTGGCGGTCGATCGACCCGGAGAACAACAAGGACGGCGGCGAGCCCGGCGGCAACATCCGTCAGGTCTTCCTCTTCAACCCCGAGCGGGTCTCCTTCGTGGACCGCGCGGGCGGCGACGCGACCACCGCGACCGGCGTCACGGGCTCGAAGGGCCGCGCCGCCCTCACCCTCTCCCCCGGCCGGATCGACCCGGCGAACGCCGCCTGGGAGTCCAGCCGCAAGCCGCTGGCGGGCGAGTTCACCTTCCGCGGCCGGACGGTCTTCGTCATCGCCAACCACTTCGGCTCGAAGGGCGGCGACGAGTCGCTCGTCTCCCACCACCAGCCGCCGAACCGTTCCTCCGAGGCCAAGCGCCTCCTCCAGGCGCAGGCCGTCAACGCCTTCGTGAAGGAGGTCATCGCGGTCGACAAGCAGGCGGACGTCCTCGTCGTCGGCGACATCAACGACTTCGAGTTCTCCGGCACGACCGAGGCGCTGACCGACGGCGACGCCCTCTACCCGGCCGTGAAGTCGCTGCCCCGCTCGGAGCGCTACTCGTACGTCTACCAGGGCAACAGCCAGGTCCTCGACCAGATCCTGACCAGCCCCGGCGTGCACCACTTCGAGTACGACAGCGTGCACGTCAACGCCGAGTTCGCGGACCAGAACAGCGACCACGACCCGCAGGTCCTGCGCTTCCGCCCGTAACCCGGATCCCCCGCTACGCGCCCGCGCTCAGGCTGAGCGCGGGCGCGTACCTGCGCACCCGGCCGCCGGCGAGCGCCGGGTGGCGGTGCACCCGCGCCCACGCCTCGCTCAGCGGGGCGTCGTCCGCCAGCCACTCCTCATGGGCCCGCTCGCTCTCCCACTCGGCGTAGTTGAGGACCCGGCCGCCGTCGGTGGAGAGGTGGAACTGGCCGCTGATCCCGCCGGGCACGGGCCGCGTCGCCGCGTCCTCGTCCAGGGCGTCGAACACGCGGTCCACCCACTCCTCCCGGCGGCCCGCGTCGGACGGGTCGAAGTCGGCCTCGACGATGACGACGACCCCGGGCAGCTCCCCCGTGCCCGTCGCGCGGCGGGCGGTGGAGCGGTGGATCGCCCCGTAGCGGCGGAGCTCCACCCGCTCGATGCCGGGCACGGCGGCGTCGATCTCGGCGTTCCGGTCGTCGCGGTAGGTGCGGACGAAGTCCTCGTACGCCTTCTCCTCCGTCCACTGCGAGTAGTGCAGCAGCGTCTCCCCGTCCGTCCCGGCGAGGACGCTGTACGAGAGCAGGCCGAGGTCCGGCCACGCACGGCTCTCCCAGGCCTTCCGGATCGCCTCGACGGCGGCGCGCTGACGCTCGGGGGTGCCGACCCGCCAGGTGCTGACGAGGACGGCGCCGACCCCGGGGCGGTGGAGGTCGGGACGGGCATCGGGGTGTGCGACGGCATTCATGGGGTGTCTCCTCCTGCTCGGTGCGGACGGTTCGACCCTCCTCCCTCAACCTTGGTCGAGGTCAAGGGCCGGCATGGAAGACTTCCGGCCATGATTCTTCGCCCCGCCACCCGCGCCGAACTCCCCGCCGTCCTCGCCCTCCTCGCCGACGAGGAGCGGGTCGTCGACCCCGCGTCGGTCCGCGTCACCGAGGCGTACGAGCGGGCCTTCGCCGCCATCGAGGCCGACCCGCGCAACGAGATGCTGGTCCTGGTGGACGACGGGCTCGTCCTCGGCTGCCTCCAGGCCACCTACATCCCGGGGCTCGGCAAGGGCGGCGCCGAGCGGGCCCTGATCGAGGCCGTCCGGATCCGGGCCGACCGGCGCGGCGGCGGGCTCGGCCGCCGGCTGATGGACTTGGCGGCGGACCGGGCGCGCGGGCGCGGCTGCGCCCTCGTCCAGCTGACCAGCAACAAGGAGCGCGCCGACGCCCACCGCTTCTACGCCTCGCTCGGCTACGCCCGCAGCCACGAGGGCTTCAAGCTGGCCCTCTGAGCTGCCACTTCTCAGCCCGGCTGAACATTCCGGCCAAGCAGATCTAAGTGGACCTTCACCGTCGGCGGCGCACAGACTTCCCGTATGAGCACTCACCGGCCCTTCGGTCGCGCCCTGTGCGCGATGGTCACCCCGTTCACCGACTCCGGCGCCCTGGATCTCGACGCCGCCGCGAAGCTGGCCGCCCGGCTGCTGGGGGACGGCTGCGACGGCCTGGTCCTCAACGGCACCACCGGGGAGTCCCCGACCACCACGGACGCGGAGAAGGCGGCGCTGATCCGGGCCGTGCGGGAGGCGGTCGGCCCGGCGGCCCCGCTCGTCGCGGGGGTCGGCACGGCCGACACCCGGCACACCGTGGAGCTGGCGCGCCAGGCCGAGGCGGCCGGCGCCGACGGGCTGCTCGTCGTCACCCCGTACTACAGCCGCCCGCCGCAGGACGCGGTCGCCGCCCACTTCCTGAAGGTCGCGGACGCCACCGGGCTGCCGCTGATGGTCTACGACATCCCCGGCCGCACCGGCACCCGCGTCGAGCCCGACACCCTGCGCCGGCTCGCCGGGCACCCGAGGATCACGGCCGTGAAGGACTGCTCGTACGACCTGCTGGCCGCCGCCCGGCTGATCGCCGAGACGGGGCTGGCGTACTACTCCGGCAGCGAGGAGCTGAACCTCCCGCTGTACGCGGTCGGCGGCGCGGGCTACGTCGGCACGGTCGCCAACGTGGCGCCGCGCCTCTTCGCGGCCGTCCTCGACGCGTACGACTCCGGCGACACCGCCCTGGCCGCCCGGCTGCACGCCCGGACGCTGCCGCTCGTCGAGCGGATGATGGCCGGCGGCCTGCCGGGGACGGTCACCGTGAAGGCGCTGCTCGGCGGCCCGGTCCGGGAACCGCTGCAGCCCGCCGACCGGGAGACGGCCGACGGGCTGCGGGTCCTGCTCGACGAGCTGCTGCGGGACTGAGCCGGCTCAGGCGGAGTCGGCTCAGGCGGAGTCGGCTCAGGCGGAGTCGGTGGTGTTCGTCCGCCCGAGGATCGCCGCGTGCTCCAGGACGTCCTCCAGCGGATCGTCGATCTGCCCGGTGTGGAGGTTGAGGGCGGGCCCGTTGGTCACCGTCGGGCCGTTGTGCGTGTGCGTCTCGTCCGCCGCGGCCGTCCCGGCCGGCAGCAGGGCCGCCGCCATCGTGAGCACCCCCGCGACCACGGGCCTCGTCCTCATCCTCATGCCGACTCCTCGCCTTGACTGGGTGCGGTGACTCCGCACCCAGTCAACGCGGAGTCACCGGGTTCAGTTGTGGCTGTGCAGGATCTCGTTGAGGCCGCTCCAGACCGCGTTGTTCGGGCGGGCCTCGACGGCGCCGGTGACCGAGTTGCGGCGGAAGAGGATGTTCGAGCGGCCGGAGAGGTCGCGGGCCTTGACGATCTCGCCGTCGGGCATGGTGACCCGGGTGCCGGCGGTGACGTACAGACCGGCCTCGACGACGCACTCGTCGCCGAGCGCGATGCCGACGCCCGCCTCGGCGCCGATCAGGCAGCGCTCGCCGATGGAGATGACGACGTTGCCGCCGCCGGAGAGGGTGCCCATGGTGGAGGCGCCGCCGCCGATGTCGGAGCCGTCGCCGACGACGACGCCCGCGGAGATGCGGCCCTCGACCATGGAGGTGCCGAGGGTGCCGGCGTTGAAGTTGACGAAGCCCTCGTGCATGACGGTGGTGCCGGCGGCCAGGTGGGCGCCGAGGCGGACCCGGTCGGCGTCGGCGATGCGGACGCCCGCGGGCACGACGTAGTCGGTCATGCGGGGGAACTTGTCGATGCTCGTGACGGCGAGGTGGAGGCCCTCGGCGCGGGCGTTGAGCCGCACCTTCTCGACGTCGTCGACCGCGACCGGGCCGAGCGAGGTCCAGGCGACGTTGGCGAGCAGGCCGAAGACGCCGTCCAGGCTCTGGCCGTGCGGCTTCACCAGACGGTGGCTGAGCAGGTGGAGGCGGAGGTACGCGTCGTGGGCGTCGAGCGGCTTCTCGTCGAGGGAGGCGATGACGGTGCGGACGGCGACCACCTCGACGCCGCGGCGGGCGTCCACGCCGAGGGCCTTGGCGGCGCCCTCGCCGAGGGCGTTCACCGCCTCGTCCGTGGAGAGTCGCGTGGTGCCGGCCTCGCCGGGCTCTTCGGTGAGCTCGGGGGCGGGGAACCAGGTGTCGAGAACGGTGCCGTCACCGGCGAGGGTGGCGAGGCCGGCGGCGACGGCGCCGGTGGTACGGGGAGCAGTGGTGGTCATGACGGAAAACCTAACGGTCGGCCCCCCGCCCGGGCCAACCGGTCTCAGGTGCCGGGCGGGCGCGCCGGAGCATCCGACAAGCCCCCGGCCTGCGTCTTCGGGCCTTCGTTCAGGATCCGGGCGATCATCTCCCGGGCGTGGGCCTCGTCGTACGGCGCGCCGGTGAGCAGGACCTGGAGGCCGATGCCGTCGAGGAGGGCGACCAGGGCGCGGGCGGTGGCCCGTCCGGCGCGGGGCGCGAGGGCGGCGGTGGCCTCCTCGGCCCATTCGGCGGCGACGGGCCGCAGCGCGGGGCGGCGCAGGGCGGCGAGGTAGAGCTCGTACTCCAGCTCCACCTGGCTCCGTTCGGCGCCGAGCCACTCCCCCAGGAGCCGGGCGAGTCCGCCGGCGAGGTCGTCCCCGGCGCGGTCGGCGCCGCGCCGCAGCTGTTCGGCGAAGCCGGCGTTGACCTCGCGCAGGGCGGCGACGAGGAGTTCGTCGAGGGAGGAGAAGTGGTAGGTGGTGGAGCCGAGCGGCACGTCGGCCTCGGCGGCGACCGCGCGGTGGCTCAGCGCGGCGATGCCGTCCCGCCGGACCACCCGCAGGGCGGCGGCCACGAGCCGTTCCCGGCGCCCGGGGTCGTACCGCCGGGGGCGGGCCATCAGTGCGCCCCGCCGAGGTTGAGCACGGCGACCCCGGCGACGATGAGGACGATCCCGGCGATCTTGGCGAGGCTCAGGGTCTCCCCGAGGAAGAGGATCCCTATGCCGGCGACGGCCGCGGTGCCGACCCCGGACCAGATCGCGTAGGCGGTGCCGACCTGGAGGGTCTTGAGGGCCTGGGCGAGCAGCGCGAAGGCGATGACGTACCCGGCCCCGGTGATCAGCGAGGGCCACAGCTTGCTGAAGCCCTCGCTGTACTTCATGGAGGTGGTGGCGATGATCTCGGCCGCGATGGCCCCGGCGAGCAGTCCGTATCCCATGGGCGGAGGCTACCCGCCGTTGTGTACGGGCGTACACAACGGCTCCCGTTACCGTATGGCGCATGACTTATGCCCCTGGGCCGTACGGGTACGGCTACGCGCCCGCCCCGCCGCCGCCGAAGCCCGGTGTGATACCCCTGGCGCCGCTCGACCTGAACCACGTCCTGTCGGGGGCGTTCGGCGCCTACCGCCGGCACTGGAAGGCGCTGCTCGGCATGGGGCTGGCCGCCTACACGCTGGCCGGCGCGGTGGCCGTCGGCCTCTCCGTGGCCGGCTGGGCCGCCCTCTCCGACTCGTGGCGGGCCATGGGGGACACCCCCTCCACCGGGGACGCCGAGCTCTCGGACCTGACGCCGCTCTTCCTCGGCCTCGGCGGACTCTGGCTGGTCTTCGCCCTGGGCGTGCTGCTGGCGACGGGCCTGCTGCACGCGGCCGTCGCGGTCGTGGTCCAGGAGGCGGTGCTGGGCCGCCGGATCGGCTTCGGGACGGTGTGGCGCCGGGCCTGGTCGCGGCTCGGCTCGGTGCTCGGCACGGTCCTGCTGCCGGCCCTGGCCGCCCTCGTGCCCGCGCTGCTCTTCCTGTTCGGGCTCTGCCTGATGCTGGGCGCGATGCTCGCGAGCCTCGACACGGAGGGCGACAACGGCGGCGGGCTGGCGATCACCGGCGTGCTCGTCATACTCCTGAGCACGGCGACGACGCCGATCGCCCTCTGGATCTGGGTGAAGTTCAGCCTCGCCCCGACCGCCGCGGTCGTCGAGTCGGCCGGCACCCTGACCGCCATGCGCCGCTCGGCGCAGCTGGTCCGCGGCTCCTGGTGGCGGGTCTTCGGCTACACGCTGGTGATGGCGCTGATCGTCGGCGGCGTCTCGTTCGCCGTGCAGGCGGTGATCTCCCTGACGACGCAGGCCACGGTCTTCGGCGTCCCGCTCTCCCAGCACCCCACCCCCGGCACGATCTTCCTGTCCATGGCCACCATGGCGATCACGGGCGGCCTCCTCACGCTGCTGACCCAGCTCCTCCTCGGCCCCCTCCTCCCCCTGACCTCCAGCCTGCTCTACGTCGACCAGCGCATCCGCAAGGAGAACCTGGCCCCGGTCCTGGCCGCGACGGCGGCCCGGACCTGACGGACGACGGAAGAGGCCCCCGGCGGTGCCGGGGGCCTCTTCCTGGTGACCGGGTCACGTCTCAGACGTTGAAGCCGAGCGCGCGGAGCTGCTCGCGGCCGTCGTCGGTGATCTTGTCGGGGCCCCACGGGGGCATCCAGACCCAGTTGATCCGCAGCTCACTGACGATGCCGTCGGTGGCGGAGCGGGCCTGGTCCTCGATGACGTCGGTCAGCGGACAGGCCGCCGAGGTCAGCGTCATGTCCAGCGTCGCGACGTTGGAGTCGTCGATGTGGATCCCGTAGATCAGGCCGAGGTTGACGACGTCGATGCCCAGCTCGGGGTCGACGACGTCGTACAGCGCCTCACGGATCTCCGCCTCGCTTGCGGGCTGAATGGATACGGTCTCGGAGGCCGGCTTGATCGTGGCCTCGATGTTCTCAGTCATGCCGACTTCCTCTCCGCGTCGCCCAGGGCCTGGGCGGTCGCGTCCTTCCACGCCATCCAGCTGAGCAGCGCGCACTTCACCCGGGCCGGGTACTTGGAGACGCCGGCGAACGCCACCGCGTCCTCCAGCACCTCCTCCATGGCATCGTCCGGCTCGACCTGGCCCTTCGACTGCATCAGCTCCAGGAAGGTCTCCTGGATCTTCCGCGCCTCGGTCAGCTCCTTGCCGACGAGCAGGTCGTTGAGGACGGAGGCCGAGGCCTGGCTGATGGAGCAGCCCTGGCCCTCGTACGACACGTCCGCGATGCGCTCGCCGTCGTACTTCACGCGGAGCGTGATCTCGTCGCCGCACGTCGGGTTGACGTGGTGCACCTCGGCGTCGCCGTCCCGCAAGCCCCGCCCGTGCGGGTGCTTGTAGTGGTCCAGGATGACGTCCTGGTACATCGAATCCAGCTTCACAGCGCGTCCCCTAGCCGAAGAAGTTCCGGACGTGCTCCAGCCCCTCGACCAGGGCGTCGACCTCGGCCGGGGTGGAGTACAGATAGAACGACGCCCGCGTGGTCGCAGGAATTCCGTACCGCAGGCAGACCGGCCGCGCGCAGTGGTGGCCGACCCGGACCGCGATGCCCTGCTCGTCGAGGACCTGGCCCACGTCGTGCGGGTGGATGTCCCCGAGCGTGAAGGAGATCGCCGCGCCGCGGTCCTCGGCCGTGGTGGGGCCGATGATCCGCAGGTCCGGGACCTCCTGGAGGCGGCGGACGGCGTACTCGGTGATCGCGTGCTCGTGGCGCGCGATGTTCTCCATGCCGATCGCCGACAGGTAGTCCACGGCCGCGCCGAGGCCGACGGCCTGGGCGATCGGGGGCGTACCCGCCTCGAACTTGTGCGGGGCCGGGGCGTAGGTGGAGGAGTGCATCGAGACGGTCTCGATCATCTCGCCGCCGCCGAGGAAGGGCGGGAGGTCCTCCAGGAGCTCCTGCCGTCCCCACAGCACGCCGATGCCGGTCGGGCCGCACATCTTGTGGCCGGTGAAGGCCACGAAGTCGGCCTGGAGCGCCTGCACGTCCAGGACCTGGTGCGGGGCCGCCTGCGAGGCGTCGATGCAGACGAGCGCACCGACCTCCTGGGCGCGCCGGACGATGGTCTCGACCGGGTTCTGGGTGCCGAGCAGGTTGGAGACCAGCGTGAAGGAGACGATCTTCGTCTTCTCCGTGATGACCTCTTCGATGTTCGACAGGTCGAGACGGCCGTCGTCGGTGAGGCCGAACCACTTCAGCTTCGCGCCGGTGCGCTGCGAGAGCAGCTGCCACGGGACGATGTTGGAGTGGTGCTCCATCTCCGTGATGGCGATCTCGGTCTCGTGGTCCACGCGGTAGGGCTCGTCGGCCCAGCCCAGCATGTTGGCCACGAGGTTGAGCGACTCGGAGGCGTTCTTGGTGAAGATCACCTCGTTGCGGCTCGGCGCGTTGATGAAGGCGGCGACCTTGTCGCGGGCGCCCTCGTACAGCGCGGTGGCCTCCTCGGCGACCGTGTAGACGCCGCGGTGGACGTTGGCGTTGTGCCGCTCGTAGTAGGCGTTGAGCGCGTCGAGGACCTGCCGCGGCTTCTGCGAGGTGGCCGCGGAGTCCAGGTACACGATCTTCTTGCCGTCGTGGACCGTGCGATCCAGGAGCGGGAAGTCCTTGCGGATCGCCTCGGTGTCGAGGAGGCCGGTCAGCCCCTGATGGGCGGAAGTCACGCGGATGCGCCACCCTTCACGTACTTGTCGTAGCCCTCGTTCTCCAGCTGGTCGGCGAGCTCGGCGCCGCCGGACTCGACGATGCGGCCGTTCGCGAACACGTGCACGAAGTCGGGCTTGATGTAGCGCAGGATGCGCGTGTAGTGGGTGATGAGGAGGGTGCCGACCTCACCGGTCTCGCGGACGCGGTTGACGCCCTCGGAGACGATGCGCAGGGCGTCGACGTCGAGGCCGGAGTCGGTCTCGTCGAGGATCGCGATCTTCGGCTTGAGGAGCTCCAGCTGGAGGATCTCGTGGCGCTTCTTCTCACCGCCGGAGAAGCCCTCGTTGACGTTGCGCTCGGCGAAGGCCGGGTCCATGGACAGCTTGTCCATGGCCTCGCGGACCTCCTTGACCCAGGTGCGCAGCTTGGGGGCCTCGCCGCGGATGGCGGTGGCGGAGGTGCGCAGGAAGTTGGAGACCGAGACGCCGGGGACCTCGACCGGGTACTGCATGGCGAGGAAGACGCCGGCACGGGCGCGCTCGTCGACGGACATCTCCAGGACGTCCTCGCCGTCGAGGGTGACGGTGCCGCCGGTGACCGTGTACTTGGGGTGACCCGCCAGGGAGTACGCCAGGGTCGACTTGCCGGAGCCGTTGGGGCCCATGACCGCGTGGGTCTCACCCTGCTTGATGGTCAGGTCGACGCCCTTGAGGATCTCGCGGGGGCCGTTCTCCGCCTCGACGGAGACGTGCAGGTCGTGGATTTCGAGCGTTGCCATGGGTGACTCAGGACTCCTGGGTGACGGAGACGAGCACATCGTCCCCTTCGATCTTTACGGGGTACACGGGGACGGGGCGCGTCGCGGGAAGGCCGGACGGCTTGCCGGTACGGAGGTCGAAGCTGGAACCGTGCAGCCAGCACTCGATGGCGCAGTCCTCGACCTCGCCCTCCGAGAGGGAGACGTTGGCGTGCGAGCAGATGTCGTTGATCGCGAACACCTCGCCCTCGGTGTGGACGACCGATACCGGCGTGCCGTCGACCTCGACCCGCTTCGGGGTGTCGGCCTCCAGCTCGCTGAGCGCGCAGACGCGGACGAAGGCCATCAGACGGAAGCCTCCAGCTCGGCCTCGACCTTGGCGATCAGGCGCTCCTCGACGTCGGGCAGGCCGATCTGCTGGACCAGCTCGGCGAAGAAGCCGCGGACGACGAGGCGGCGGGCCTCGGTCTCCGGGATGCCGCGGGCCATCAGGTAGAAGAGCTGCTCGTCGTCGAAGCGGCCGGTGGCGGAGGCGTGGCCGGCGCCGGCGATCTCGCCGGTCTCGATCTCCAGGTTCGGCACCGAGTCGACCCGGGCACCGTCGGTGAGGACGAGGTTCCGGTTGAGCTCGTAGGTGTCGGTGCCCTCGGCGGCGGCCTGGATGAGGACGTCGCCGATCCAGACCGCGTGCGCGTCCTGGCCCTGGAGCGCGCCCTTGTAGGCGACGTTCGAGGTGCAGTGCGGGGTGTTGTGGTCGACGAGGAGTCGGTGCTCCTGGTGCTGGCCGGCGTCGGTGAAGTACAGGCCGAAGAGCTCGGCGGAGCCGCCGGGGGCGGTGTACTCGACACGCGGGTGGATGCGCACCAGGTCGCCGCCGAAGGTCACCACGACCGACTTGAAGGAGGCGTCGCGGCCCACGAGGGCGTTGTGCTGGGCGACGTGGACGGCCTTCTCGTCCCAGTCCTGGACGGAGACGACGGTGAGCTTGGCGCCGTCGCCGAGCACGTAGTCCACGTTGGCGGCGAGCACCGCGTCACCGGTGTGGTCGATGACGACGACGGCCTCGGCGAAGGCGCCGAGCTCGATCACCTGGTGGCCGAAGGCGACGCCGCCCTCGCCGTGCACGGCGATCCGGATCGGCTCGGCGAGCACGGCCTCCTTGGCGACGGTGACGACCGACGCCTTCTCGAAGGAGGAGTACGCCTGGGCGGCGACCCGGTCGACCGGCTTGGCCTTGCCGAGGCGGGCGTCGTCGCGGCCGACGGTCTCCACGGTGACGCCCTCGGGGGCCTCGATCTCGACCCGGACGCCCTCGCCGGTGGCGACGGCGGTGCCGTCGTGCAGACCGCGGAGGCGGGCGAGCGGGGTGAAGCGCCACTCCTCCTCGCGGCCGTGCGGGACGGGGAAGTCCGCGACGTCGAAGGACGGCGGGGCGCTCATGCGGGTGGCGACGGTGGACTCGGCGGCCACCGCGATCGAGCCGGCGGTGGTGGAGCCGAGCGGTGGGGGTCCCCCCTGTCCGAGCGGAGTCGAGGACTTGGGGGAGTTCTGAGCCTCAGCCATGGCTGTCGTCTTGCTCTCTTCCTGCGTAAGAAATCAGTCGCTGCGGTACGGGTGGGGCGGTGGCGGTACTAGCCGACCGCGCCTTCCATCTGCAGCTCGATCAGCCGGTTCAGCTCCAGCGCGTACTCCATCGGCAGCTCCTTGGCGATCGGCTCGACGAAGCCGCGGACGATCATCGCCATGGCCTCCTGCTCGGAGAGGCCGCGCTGCATCAGGTAGAAGAGCTGGTCCTCGGAGACCTTGGAGACCGTGGCCTCGTGGCCCATGGTCACGTCGTCCTCGCGCACGTCCACGTAGGGGTACGTGTCGGAGCGGGAGATGGTGTCGACGAGCAGGGCGTCGCAGAGGACGTTGGACTTGGCGCCGGGGGCGCCCTCGCCGATCTCGATCAGGCCGCGGTAGGAGGTGCGGCCGCCGCCGCGCGCCACCGACTTGGAGACGATGGACGAGGAGGTGTTCGGAGCCAGGTGGACCATCTTGGCGCCGGCGTCCTGGTGCTGGCCCTCGCCCGCGAAGGCGATGGAGAGCGTCTCGCCCTTGGCGTGCTCGCCCATGAGGTAGACGGCCGGGTACTTCATGGTGACCTTGGAGCCGATGTTGCCGTCGACCCACTCCATGGTGGCGCCCTCGTAGGCGACGGCGCGCTTGGTCACCAGGTTGTAGACGTTGTTCGACCAGTTCTGGATGGTCGTGTAGCGGCAGCGGCCGCCCTTCTTCACGATGATCTCGACGACCGCGGAGTGCAGCGAGTCGGACGAGTAGATCGGGGCGGTGCAGCCCTCGACGTAGTGGACGTAGGCGTCCTCGTCGACGATGATCAGCGTCCGCTCGAACTGGCCCATGTTCTCCGTGTTGATACGGAAGTAGGCCTGGAGCGGGATCTCGACGTGCACGCCCTTCGGCACGTAGATGAACGACCCGCCGGACCAGACGGCCGTGTTCAGCGAGGCGAACTTGTTGTCGCCGACCGGGATGACGGTGCCGAAGTACTCCTTGAAGAGCTCCTCGTGCTCCTTCAGCGCGGTGTCGGTGTCGACGAAGATGACGCCCTGCTCCTCCAGGTCCTCGCGGATCTGGTGGTAGACGACCTCGGACTCGTACTGGGCCGCGACACCGGCGACGAGGCGCTGCTTCTCCGCCTCCGGGATGCCGAGCTTGTCGTACGTGTTCTTGATGTCCTCCGGCAGGTCCTCCCAGGACTCGGCCTGCTTCTCGGTGGACCGCACGAAGTACTTGATGTTGTCGAAGTCGATGCCGCCGAGGTCGGAACCCCAGGTGGGCATGGGCTTCTTGTCGAAGAGCTTCAGGCCCTTGAGGCGGAGCTTCAGCATCCACTCGGGCTCGTTCTTCTTCGAGGAGATGTCGCGGACGACGTCCTCGTTGAGGCCGCGCTTGGCGGTGGCGCCGGCGGTGTCGGAGTCGGCCCAGCCGTACTCGTACCGACCCAGGCCCTCAAGCTCGGGGTGGCTGATCTCGGTGGTCATGCGGGCTTCCTCCCGGCCGTACTTGCGGATGCTGTCTCTGTGGTCTGCGGGGTGCTGTGCGGAATGAACGTGGTGCAGACGCCGTCGCCGTGGGCGATCGTGGCCAGGCGCTGGACGTGCGTCCCGAGGAGGCGGGAGAAGATCTCCGTCTCCGCCTCGCACAGCTGGGGGTACTGCTCGGCGACGTGGGCGACCGGGCAGTGGTGCTGGCAGAGCTGCTCGCCGACCGGCGCGTTGCGCGCAGTGGCAGCGTACCCGTCCGCCGTCAAGGCCTTGGCCAGAGCCTCGGCCCGCTGTTCGGGCTCGACCGACTCGACGGCCTCGCGGTAGTTCTCGGCCTGGGCCTCGATCCGGTCGCGGGCGAAGGCCGCCACGGCGGCCTCTCCCCCGGCGTTGCGCTCGATCCAGCGGAGCGCCTCGACGGCGAGGGAGTCGTACGACTGGTCGAAGGCGTCCCGGCCGCCGTCGGTGAGGGCGAAGACCTTGGCCGGGCGGCCGCGGGTCCGTGCGCCGTAGACGCGCTTCTCACGGGCCTCGACGACCTGCTCGGCGACGAGCGCGTCGAGGTGCCGGCGGACGGCGGCCTGGGTGAGGCCGAGCCGCTCGGCGAGGTCGGCGACCGTCGACGGGCCGTGATCCAGGATGGACCGCGCGACCCGGTTGCGGGTCGACCGCTCTCGGGTTGCGAGTTCCTCCGAAGGAGCCGCGCCAAGGTTTTTCACAACGCCATTGTTGCGTAATTAATCAGGCAGTGACAAGCCGCGCCGGAAGCGGTCACGATGGCGTGCATCACTCAGGTAAGGCTTACCTGACCTGCGGAAACGATCATTGGTGGGATGAATCCGGGGCCCGGACGGTCGGGGCCCGCCCACCCTCTCCTAGACTTCCGGGCATGCGAAACGAGTCCGTCGACACCGCCGTCCGCGTCCGCGGCCTGGTCAAGCGGTACGGCACCAAGACCGCCGTCGACGGCCTCGACCTCGACGTGCGGACCGGCACCGTCACCGCCGTCCTCGGCCCCAACGGCGCCGGCAAGACCACCACGATCGAGACCTGCGAGGGCTACCGGAAGCCGGACGCCGGCACCGTCCGCGTCCTCGGCCTCGACCCCCTCGCCGACGCCGCCGCCCTGCGCCCCCGCGTCGGCGTGATGCTCCAGTCCGGCGGCGTCTACTCCGGCGCGCGCGCCGACGAGATGCTCCGCCACATGGCCAAGCTGCACGCCCACCCGCTCGACGTCGACGCGCTGATCGAACGCCTCGGCCTCGGCTCCTGCGGCCGTACGACCTACCGGCGGCTCTCCGGCGGCCAGCAGCAGCGGCTCGCCCTCGCCATGGCCGTCGTCGGCCGCCCCGAACTCGTCTTCCTCGACGAGCCCACCGCCGGCCTCGACCCGCAGGCCCGCCGCGCCACCTGGGACCTCGTCCGCGAGCTGCGCGCCGACGGCGCCACCGTGGTCCTCACCACCCACTTCATGCAGGAGGCCGAGGAGCTCGCCGACGACGTCGCCATCGTCGACGCCGGCCGGGTCGCCGCCCAGGGCAGCCCCGAACAGCTCTGCCGCGGCGGCGCCGAGAACACCCTCCGCTTCACCGGCCGCCCCGGCCTCGACCTCGGCTCCCTGCTCAAGGCGCTCCCGGACGGCACCGAGGCGGCCGAGCCGCTCCCCGGCACGTACCGGATCACCGGCGCCGTCGACCCCCAGCTGCTCGCCACCGTCACCACCTGGTGCGCCCAGCACGGCGTGATGCCCGACCGCATCTCGGTCGAGCGCCACACCCTCGAAGACGTTTTTCTGGAGCTGACCGGCAAGGAGCTGAGGTCATGAAGGCGGGCAAGCCCGAGATCTGCCGGGGGTCCGGCCCGCGGCGCAGCCGCAATCGGGCGCAGTGTCCCCCGGGAAAGCACAGCCTCGAACTGACCGGCAAGGAGCTGCGCGCATGAGCGCCGGTACGTACGCGCCGAAGCCGGGGGCCGCCCCCGTCGGGCGGATGATCGCTGCCCAGACCGCCCTGGAGACCCGGATGCTGCTCCGCAACGGCGAGCAGCTCCTCCTCACGGTGATCATCCCGTCCCTCCTGCTGGTGCTCTTCTCGACCGTCGACGTCGTCGACACGGGCGACGGGAAGGCCGTGGACTTCCTCGCCCCGGGCGTCCTCGCGCTCGCCGTGATGTCCACCGCCTTCACCGGCCAGGCCATCGCCACCGGCTTCGAGCGCCGCTACGGCGTCCTCAAGCGGCTCGGCGCCTCGCCGCTGCCCCGCTGGGCCCTGATGACCTCCAAGACGCTCGCCGTCCTGGTCACCGAGGTCCTGCAGATCGTGCTCCTGACCGCGATCGCGTTCGGCCTCGGGTGGTCCCCGCACGGCAATCCGCTCGCCGTGCTGCTCCTCCTCGTGCTCGGCACCGCCGCCTTCTCCGGGCTCGGCCTGCTGATGGCCGGCACGCTCAAGGCCGAGGCGACCCTCGCCGCCGCCAACCTGGTCTTCCTGCTGCTGCTCGTCGGCGGCGGCGTGATCGTCCCGCTGGAGAAGTTCGGCGCGGCCGGCGACGTGCTGGCACTGCTGCCGATCTCCGCCCTCTCCGACGGCCTCAGGGACGTCCTCCAGGACGGCGCGGGGATGCCGTGGGCCGACGCCGGGATCCTCGCCGTCTGGGCCGTCCTGGGCCTCGGCGCGGCGGCGAGGTTCTTCCGCTGGGAGTAGCGGCACCGGGCCAGAGGGTGACGTTTCCCGACAAGGCCCCCCTCGTGAAACCGTGCACAAGCCCGCGCCTACGATAGGGCCCGTGCAGACCCCCCTCGCCTTCATCGCCCAGCGCTGGACTCCGTCCCCCCGGATCCTCCGGCGCGCCGCGCTCTCCGCCGTCGTGATGAGCGTGCTCATCATCGTCACGGGCGGCGCGGTCCGGCTGACCGGTTCCGGTCTCGGCTGCGACACCTGGCCGAAGTGCACGGACGACAGCCTGATCGTGACGCCCGAGCAGGGCTACCGCGGGCTGATCGAGTTCGGCAACCGGATGCTGACCTACGTCCTGTCGGCCGCGGTCGGCTGGGCGATCGTCGCCGCCCGCTCGACCAAGCCGTGGCGCCGCGGCCTCACCCGCTGGGGCTGGGCGCAGTTCTGGATCGTGATGAGCAACGCCGTCATCGGCGGCATCACCGTCTGGATGGGCCTCAACCCGTGGACCGTTGCCGGCCACTTCCTGGCCGCCAACGCGCTGCTGACCGTCGCCGTGATCACCTGGCACCGGACCGGCGAGGGCGACACCGCCCCGCGTCCGCGCGTGCCGGGGCCGGTGCGGAAGCTGTCCTGGGCGATCACGGTCACCTCGGGCCTGCTGATCGTGCTGGGCACCACGGTGACCGGCGCCGGCAAGCACGCGGGCGACAGCAGCGACGTGCCCCGCATGCCATGGGACTGGACGAACGCCGCGCACCTCCACGCCATCGCCGCCTGGGCCGTCTGCGCCCTCGCCGTCGCCATGTGGCTGGTCCTGCGCGTCGTCGACGCCCCGGACGACACCCGCGCCCGCGCCCGCGACCTGCTGATCGTGCTGCTCGCGCAGGGAGCCATCGGCTACGTCCAGTACTTCACCGGCGTCCCGGAGCTCCTCGTCGCCGCCCACATGCTCGGCTCCTCGCTGATGTGGATCGCCGTGCTCCGGCTGGCCCTGAGCCTGCGCGAGCGCCCGGTGGCCACCCCGGACATCCCGGCCCAGGCGGACCCGGAGCTCGCGAGGGCCTGAGCCCGGCTCAGGCGAGCCGGTAGACCCGCGTCGCGTTCTCCGCCGCGATCATCGCGGCGACCCGCTGGGCGTCGGTACGGGACCAGGCTCCGTCCTGGACCCAGGCGCCGAGCACCCGGCCGAGGGCGGTGCGGAAGGCGCTCGCGGCGACCACGTGCAGCTCGGGCAGGGCGCGGGCGCCGCTGGAGTAGAGGAGCTTGCCGAACGGGGCGAGCTCCAGCACCTCGGCGAGGACGTCCGCCGCCCGCGCCCCGGTGTGCGCCAGGGCGGCGCCCAGGTCGGCGTAGAGGTGCGGGAAGACGGCCGCCATCCGGGCGGCCGTGCGGTGGTGCGGCGTGCCGTGCAGCAGCACGAGGTCGGCGCCGAGCCCGGCGGTGGCGGCGGCGAAGCCGGCCAGTCCGGCCGGGTCCCGGTCCCCGGTGTGCAGCTGGAGCGGCCGGCCCGCGCCCACCGCGATCCACAGCAGGCGGCGCAGCAGCACCGGCGAGTCCAGGGGGCCGCCGGCGGTCCGCTCCGCGAGCCAGCGTCCGGCGGCGCGGCGGGTCTCGGCGCGCCCGGGGGGCTCCGCGTCGGCGGCGAGGCCGCAGCGCGCGGCGGAGACCGAGGAGAAGGCCACGGAGCGCGTCGCGGCGTCCTGGACGGCCTCGGTGAGGTTCGCGAGGAAGGCGTCGACGGTGCCCGAGGTGTCGGCGACCTGCTCGGCGAGGGGTTCGAGGCGGACGATCTCGTGGGCGCGGGCCTCGCCCGCGGCGGCCAGCTCGGAGGGCCCGGTGAGATCGCCGGGAAGGCCGGTGTCGACGAGGTACGTGGCGATGCCGGCGGCGCGCAGCAGCCGGCGGCCGGTCTCGGCGACGCCGAGCTCGCGACGGCGGGCGAGGTAGCGGGCCGGCGGGCAGTGGGGTTCGAGACCGAGGAGCGGCGGGCACCAGCGCCGTACGGCGAAGCCCGTCTGGGTGTCGAAGAAGGTGGTGCCGGAGGCGGGCAGCACGGCGGCGGGGCCGAGGTGGGCCTCGAAGGTGCCGAGACCCAGCTCCGTCCGGAGCACCCCGTGGCAGTACTGGTCCACCAGGCGCGGCGTGTCGATCATCTCGGGGGCTCCCTGCGTGGACGTGTCTCCACACGTCCTAACGGGTGAGCCCCGCGCGAGGTTGTTGCCTGGAAGCCCCGGCGTCACCCGATCCGCCCGCCGAGGCGGGCGGTCCGGCCGTCACCTGTCCGGCCGTCACTCGCCCGGCGGGTCGCCGGCCCGGCGGTCGGGCGGCTCCGGTCGGGCGGCTCCGGTTCAGGCGTTGGCGGGGCCGCCGAGCTGGATGCCGGCCATGCGGGTCCACTCGTAGGGGCCGGTCACGACCTTCGCGGCGAACTCGCCGTCGAACTCGTCGTGGAGGGTCAGCTCGGCCTTCTCCGCGGCCTGCTGGGCGATCGCGTAGGTGGGGGCCACCAGGTCGCCCCAGCCGCCGTCCTCGCCGACGAGGACGATCCGGGTGCCGGCCTGGCCGATGTGGGCGAGCTGGCCCTCGACCCCGCCGTGCTCCTTGCCGAAGGCGCGGATCTCCTTGGCCAGCTTGGCCGCCTTGCGCGCGTCGCGCGGGGCGACGGCCGTGGTGTCTTCCTTGGTGTCTGCCATGACAAGGATGCTACCGAGCGGTAGATCGACTGACGACGGCCGGGCCGCGTGGGACAGCCCACACGACCCGGCCGTCGGAGCCGGAGGACGGCTAGCGCAGGAAGGGGTCCACCGCGACCGCCACGAAGAGCAGCGAGACGTAGGTGATGGACCAGTGGAAGAGGCGCATCTCCTTGAGCTGCGCGCCGCTGACCTCGGCCTTGGCGCGGTTGAGGAGGCCGTGCGCCTCCCAGAGCCACCAGCCGCCGGTGGCCAGGGCGACGGCGGTGTAGAACCAGCCGGTGTAGCCCAGCGGGGTGAGCAGCAGAGAGACCGCGACCATGACCCAGCTGTAGGCGACGATCTGCTTGGCGACGACCTTGTTGGAGGCGATCACGGGGAGCATGGGCACGCCCACGCGCGCGTAGTCCTCCTTCACCTTCATCGACAGCGGCCAGTAGTGCGGCGGCGTCCAGAAGAAGATGACCATGAAGAGGATGACGGCGGCCCAGGACATCGAGTTCGTGACCGACGACCAGCCGATGAGGACCGGCATGCAGCCGGCGATGCCGCCCCAGACGATGTTCTGCGCGGTGCGCCGCTTCAGGAGCATCGTGTAGATCACGACGTAGAAGAGGAGCGCGCCGAGCGAGAGCCAGGCGGAGAGCCAGTTGACGAGCAGGCCGAACCAGAGGGTGGAGACGACGGCCAGGGTGAGGCCGAAGACCAGGCCCTCGCGCGGCGAGACCATTCCGGTGACCAGCGGACGCTGCGAGGTGCGGTCCATCAGCGCGTCGATGTCGCGGTCGATGTACATGTTGAGCGCGTTGGCCCCGCCGGCGGAGAGGTAGCCGCCGAAGCAGGTGGCGAGCACCAGCCACAGGTCCGGCACACCCTGCTCGGCGAGGAACATCACCGGAACGGTGGTGATGAGCAGCAGTTCGATGATCCGCGGCTTGGTCAGCGCCACGAATGCCTTGACGCGGGCCCCGAACGGCCGATGGCCCCCCGGGCCGTTAGCCAGGACGACCCCTGCGGGTCGGGACTCGACGGCCGTCACGCACACCCCTGACAGAGAAATTCCCAGCAAGTTCCCCGGATAAAGACGGGGTGAAACTTGCGCGTACCACGCCACTGTAGACGTTGCCCAGACGCCGATCTTCGCGGGGGTGGGGTCGTGTTGGCGGGGCTCACCCGTGGGCGCGCGTCCCCTCTCCCGTCACCCCTCGTACCGCCCCTCGCGACCCCCCTCGTATCAAGGGGCGGACACCCTTCGGCGCGCCGTTCGGGAGGCGAACCGCCACGGCCACCGGCAGTCTTGCTCCGTCCGCTCATTTGAGGGGCATGGACACGAAAAGAGGGGGCTTTTTCGGGGGTAGGCTCGACAGCGCCGGTACACCCTCAGTCACCGGCTACAGACATGTGGAGAGGAGCCCTGACCCAGGGTGAGCACTAAGCCGACCACCACAGACCTCCAGTGGACCGATTTGGACCAGCGGGCCGTCGACACCGCCCGCATCCTGGCCGCGGACGCCGTACAGAAGGTCGGCAACGGCCATCCCGGTACGGCGATGAGCCTCGCGCCGGCCGCGTACACCCTCTTCCAGAAGGTGATGCGCCACGACCCGTCCGACCCCGAGTGGGTCGGCCGCGACCGCTTCGTGCTCTCCGCGGGCCACTCCTCCCTGACCCTGTACACCCAGCTGTACCTGGGCGGCTTCGGTCTGGAGCTCGACGACCTGAAGGCCTTCCGCACCTGGGGCTCGAAGACCCCGGGCCACCCCGAGTACGGCCACACGGCCGGCGTCGAGACCACCACGGGCCCGCTGGGCCAGGGCGTGGCGAACGCGGTGGGCATGGCGATGGCCGCCCGCTACGAGCGCGGTCTCTTCGACCCGGAGGCGGCCCCCGGCACCTCCCCCTTCGACCACAAGGTCTACGTGATCGCCGGCGACGGCTGCCTCCAGGAGGGCATCTCCGCCGAGGCGTCCTCGCTCGCGGGCCACCAGAAGCTCGGCAACCTGATCCTGCTGTGGGACGACAACCACATCTCGATCGAGGGCGACACCGAGACCGCCGTGTCCGAGGACACGATGAAGCGGTACGAGGCGTACGGCTGGCACGTGCAGCGCGTCGAGCCGAAGGCCGACGGCGACCTGGACCCGGCCGCCCTGTACGCGGCGATCAAGGCCGCCGAGGCCGAGACCGAGCGTCCGTCCTTCATCGCGATGCGCTCGATCATCGCCTGGCCCGCGCCGAACGCGCAGAACACCGAGGCCGCGCACGGCTCGGCGCTCGGCGACGACGAGGTCGCGGCCACCAAGCGCGTCCTGGGCTTCGACCCGGAGCAGAGCTTCGAGGTCACCGACGAGGTCATCGGCCACACCCGCGCGCTGGGCGACCGCGGCCGCGAGGCCCGCGCCGCCTGGGACAAGCAGCTCGCCGAGTGGCGTACGGCCAACCCGGAGCGGGCCGCCGAGTTCGACCGGATCCAGGCGAACGAGCTGCCGGCCGGCTGGGAGGAGAAGCTCCCGGTCTTCGAGGCGGGCAAGTCCGTCGCCACCCGTGCCGCCTCGGGCAAGGTCCTCCAGGCGCTGGGCGAGGTCGTCCCGGAGCTGTGGGGCGGCTCCGCCGACCTCGCGGGCTCGAACAACACGACGATCGACAAGTCGTCGTCGTTCCTCCCCGAGGGCAACCCGCTGCCGGAGGCCCACCCGTACGGCCGCACGATCCACTTCGGCATCCGCGAGCACGCCATGGCCGCGGAGATGAACGGCATCGCGCTGCACGGCAACACCCGCATCTACGGCGGCACCTTCCTGGTCTTCTCGGACTACATGCGCAACGCGGTGCGCCTGTCGGCCCTGATGCACGTGCCGGTCACCTACGTGTGGACGCACGACTCGATCGGCCTCGGCGAGGACGGCCCGACCCACCAGCCGGTGGAGCACCTGGCCTCGCTGCGCGCGATCCCGGGTCTGAACGTGGTCCGCCCGGCCGACGCCAACGAGACGGCGATCGCCTGGCGCGAGATCATGAAGCGGCACACCCGCGAGTACCTGAAGGGCGCGCCGCACGGTCTGGCGCTCACCCGTCAGGGCGTGCCGACCTACGCGCCGAACGAGGACGCGGCCAAGGGCGGCTACGTGCTCTTCGACGCCGAGGGCGGCACCCCGCAGGTCGTGATCATCGCGACCGGCTCCGAGGTGCACCTGGCCGTCGAGGCCCGTGAGCAGCTCCAGGCCGAGGGCGTCCCGACCCGGGTCGTCTCGATGCCGTCCGTGGAGTGGTTCGAGGAGCAGGACCAGGCGTACAAGGACTCCGTCCTGCCGCCGTCGGTGAAGGCGCGGGTCGCGGTCGAGGCCGGTGTCGGCCTGACCTGGCACCGGTACGTCGGTGACGCCGGCCGGATCGTCTCGCTGGAGCACTTCGGTGCCTCGGCCGACGCCAAGGTCCTGTTCCGTGAGTTCGGTTTCACGCCGGAGGCCGTCGCTTCCGCCGCTCGGGAATCGATCGCCGCCGCCGCGCGCTGACGCGGATACGTACGACTTTTTGGAGATGCATTTCTCATGACAGACGCTCTCAAGCGCCTCTCCGACGAAGGCGTCGCGATCTGGCTGGACGACCTGTCGCGCAAGCGGATCACGTCCGGCAACCTGGCCGAGCTGATCGACCAGTCGCACGTGGTCGGGGTCACCACCAACCCGTCGATCTTCCAGAAGGCGATCACCTCCGGCGACGGGTACGAGCAGCAGCTCGCCGACCTGGCCGCCCGCAAGGTGACCGTGGACGAGGCCATCCGCATGATCACGACGGCGGACGTCCGCGACGCCGCCGACATCCTGCGCCCGGTCTTCGACGCGACCGAGGGCCAGGACGGCCGGGTCTCGATCGAGGTCGACCCGCGGCTCGCCCACGAGACGGTCGCCACCATCGCCGAGGCCAAGCAGTTGGCCTGGCTGGTGGACCGCCCCAACACGCTCATCAAGATCCCGGCCACCCAGGCGGGCCTGCCGGCGATCACCGAGGTCATCGGCCTCGGCATCAGCGTGAACGTGACGCTGATCTTCTCCCTGGAGCGCTACCGCGCCGTCATGGACGCCTACCTGGCGGGCCTGGAGAAGGCCCGTGAGCGCGGCCTCGACCTGGCGAAGATCCACTCGGTGGCGTCCTTCTTCGTCTCCC
The DNA here is from genome assembly GCF_040653375.1 of Streptomyces sp. NPDC047974. NCBI lineage: Bacteria > Bacillati > Actinomycetota > Actinomycetes > Kitasatosporales > Streptomycetaceae > Streptomyces > Streptomyces sp. NPDC047974. Next base: position 371,106 of record NZ_JBEZNU010000003.1, on the reverse strand, counting down.
GCGTGGACACGGAGATCGACAAGCGCCTGGACGGCATCGGCACCGACGAGGCCAAGGCCCTCAAGGGCAAGGCCGCGCTCGCCAACGCGCGCCTGGCCTACGAGGCGTACGAGGAGGTCTTCTCGGACTCCTCGGAGCGCTGGGCGGCCCTGGACAAGGCGCACGCCAACAAGCAGCGCCCGCTGTGGGCCTCGACCGGCGTCAAGGACCCGGCGTACAAGGACACGCTGTACGTGGTGGACCTGGTCGCCCCGGGCACGGTGAACACCATGCCGGAGGCGACCCTGGAGGCCACCGCCGACCACGGCGAGGTCGCCGGCGACACCATCCGCGGCACCTACGACGCCTCCCGCGAGGTCCTGGCGGCCGTCGGCAAGCTGGGCATCTCCTACGACGAGGTCGTCCAGCTCCTGGAGGACGAGGGCGTCGAGAAGTTCGAGGCGTCCTGGAACGACCTGCTCGGTTCGACCGAGGCGGAGCTCGCGCGCCGCGTCCCTTCGGAGGGCTGACCACTTTGAGCACCGTCGACGGAGTCAACCCGCTCCGTGACGCCGCCGACCGACGGCTCCCGCGCATCGCGGGGCCGTCGGGCCTGGTCATCTTCGGCGTCACGGGCGATTTGTCCCGTAAGAAGCTGATGCCCGCCGTGTACGACCTGGCCAACCGCGGCCTGCTGCCGCCGGGCTTCTCGCTCGTCGGCTTCGCCCGCCGGGAATGGCAGGACGAGGACTTCGCGCAGGAGGTCCACGACGCGGTCAAGCAGCACGCCCGCACCCCCTTCCGCGAGGAGGTCTGGCAGCAGCTCATCCAGGGCATGCGGTTCGTCCAGGGCGACTTCGACAGCGACGAGGCCTTCGAGCAGCTGAAGGAGACCATCCAGGAGCTGGACAAGGCCCAGGGCACCGGGGGCAACTTCGCCTTCTACCTGTCCGTGCCGCCGAAGTTCTTCCCCCTGGTCGTCCAGCAGCTGAAGAAGCACGGCCTCGCCGACCAGAAGAACGGCTCCTGGCGCCGCGCCGTCATCGAGAAGCCCTTCGGCCACGACCTCGCCTCCGCCAAGGAGCTCAACGAGGTCGTCCACGAGGTCTTCCCGCCCGAGGCGGTCTTCCGCATCGACCACTACCTCGGCAAGGAGACCGTCCAGAACATCCTGGCGCTCCGCTTCGCCAACACGCTCTTCGAGCCGACCTGGAACCGGTCGTACGTCGACCACGTCCAGATCACCATGGCCGAGGACATCGGCATCGGCGGCCGCGCCGGCTACTACGACGGCATCGGCGCCGCCCGTGACGTCATCCAGAACCACCTGCTCCAGCTGCTCGCGCTGACCGCGATGGAGGAGCCCGCCTCCTTCGACGCCGACGCGCTCGCCGCGGAGAAGACCAAGGTCCTGGGCGCGGTCCGGCTGCCGAAGGACCTGGCGAAGTCCACCGTCCGCGGTCAGTACGCGGCCGGCTGGCAGGGCGGCGCGAAGGCCGTCGGCTACCTCGAGGAAGAGGGCATCGACCCCCAGTCGAAGACCGACACCTACGCGGCGATCAAGCTGGAGATCGACAACCGCCGCTGGGCGGGCGTCCCCTTCTACCTGCGCACCGGCAAGCGCCTCGGCCGCCGGGTCACCGAGATCGCGGTGGTCTTCCAGCGCGCCCCGCACTCCCCCTTCGACCACACGTCGACGGAGGAGCTGGGCCGCAACGCCATCGTCATCCGGGTGCAGCCCGACGAGGGCGTCACCGTCCGCTTCGGCTCCAAGGTGCCCGGCACCCAGATGGAGATCCGGGACGTGTCGATGGACTTCGCCTACGGCGAGTCCTTCACCGAGTCCAGCCCCGAGGCGTACGAGCGGCTCATCCTGGACGTCCTGCTCGGCGACTCCAACCTCTTCCCGCGCGTGGAGGAGGTCGAGCTGTCCTGGAAGATCCTCGACCCGATCGAGCAGTACTGGGACAAGCACGGCAAGCCCGCCCAGTACGAGTCCGGGACCTGGGGTCCGGTCGAGGCGGACGAGATGCTCGCACGAGACGGCAGGAGCTGGCGCCGGCCATGAAGACCGACCTGACGGACACCACGTCCTCGAAGATCAACAAGGCGCTGGTGCTCGGGCGGCGGGCGATCGGCACCCCGGCCGTCGGCATGGTGCTCACCCTCGTCATCGTCACCGACGAGGAGAACGCCTACGACGCCCTGAAGGCGGCCAACGAGGCCTCCCGCGAGCACCCCTCGCGCACCCTCGTGGTCATCAAGCGGGGCTCGCGCTCGCCCCGGGACCGGGCCAACACCCGGCTCGACGCCGAGGTCCGCCTCGGCGCCGACGCCGGCTCCGGGGAGACGGTGATCCTCCGGCTGTACGGCGAGGTCGTCGACCACGCCCAGTCGGTGGTCCTGCCGCTGCTCCTCCCGGACGCCCCCGTCGTCGTCTGGTGGCCGGTGAACGCGCCGACCGACCCGGCGAACGACCCGCTGGGCGCCCTCGCCCAGCGGCGGGTGACCGACACGTACGCCGCCGAGCAGCCCATCGAGGAGCTGACCGCGCGGGCGGGCACGTACACCCCCGGCGACACGGACCTGTCGTGGACCCGGATCACCCCGTGGCGCTCGATGCTGGCCGCCGCGCTCGACCAGGTCCACTGCACGGTGACCTCGGCCGACGTGGAGGGCGAGGAGTTCAACCCGAGCGTCGAGCTCCTCGCGATGTGGCTGGCCGAGCGGCTGAAGGTGCCGGTGCGGCGCTCCCGGTCGAACGGTCCGGGCCTCACCTCCGTACGGCTGCAGACCAGCGCCGGACCGATCGTCCTCGACCGGCCCGACGGCTCGCTCGCCACCCTCTCCATACAGGGACAGCCGGACCGCGCGGTGGCGCTCAAGCGGCGCGAGACGGCCGAGCTGATCGCGGAGGAGCTGCGCCGGCTCGACCCGGACGACACCTACGCGGCGTCGCTGCGGTACGGCCTGGAGCGGCTCGACGAGGAGGTGGCCACCACCGCCCCCGCGCCCGAGCAGCCGGTGGACGTGACCGCCGCCCCGGCCGAGGCCGCCGAGGCCCGGGCCGAGACGGAGAAGAAGGCGCCCGCCAAGAAGGCCCCGGCGAAGAAGGCGGCGGCCAAGTGAGCGCCCCGCGCCTGGTGGTCCACCGGACCAAGGAGCTGATGGCCGAGGCCGCGGCGGCCCGGCTGATCACCGCGGTCGTGGACGCCCAGTCCGCCCGGGGCACCGCCTCGATCGTGCTGACCGGCGGCCGCAACGGCAACGGCCTGCTCGCCGCGCTCGGCGCGGCGCCCGCCCGGGACGCGATCGACTGGTCGCGGCTCGACCTGTGGTGGGGCGACGAGCGGTTCCTGCCCGAGGGCGACCCGGAGCGGAACGTCACCCAGGCCCGCGAGGCGCTGCTCGACCGGGTCCCACTGGACCCGGCCCGGGTGCACGCCATGCCGGCCTCGGACGGACCGTACGGGGACGACGCCGACGCCGCCGCGGCGGCCTACGCGGCCGAGCTGGCCGCCGCGGCCGGCCCGGGGGCCGAGGTGCCGGCCTTCGACGTGCTGATGCTGGGCGTCGGCCCGGACACCCACGTGGCCTCGCTCTTCCCGGAGCTCCCGGCGGTCCGGGAGACCGGGCGGACGGTGGTCGGGGTGCACGACGCGCCCAAGCCGCCGCCGACCCGGATCTCCCTGACCCTCCCGGCGATCCGGGCGGCCCGGGAGGTCTGGCTGCTCGCGGCCGGCGAGGACAAGGCGAAGGCCGCGGCCCTCGCGCTCTCCGGCGACGCGGAGGAGGCACGGGTCCCGGCGTCCGGGGCCCGCGGCACCGAGCGCACGCTGTGGCTGATGGACACGACGGCGGCCTCGGAGCTGGCGTAGCGCCGACAGCCCCGTGCGGAGGCCCGGTTCACCGAGAGGTGGGCCGGGCCTCCGGCGTTCCGGCCGGCGCCTCGGCCGGTGCGTCCGCCGGTACGAGGAAGGGCGCGAGCAGCCCCGGTACGGCCCGGTCGGCGAGGGCGAGGCCCTGGGACTCCCCGGCGTCCAGGACATCGTAGGCGCCCTCCCCCGCGGCCGTGGTGGCGGTGACGGTGAGGATCCCGGCGCGACGCTGGAAGGACGACTGCTTGACCGTCCAGCCGATGATCCCGGTCCGCTGCAGGGCGACGGTCGCCCGGCGTACCGTGCCCGAACGGGTGACCAGATATCCGCCGCTGACGGTGTGTCCGAGGGAGCGGTACGCGTCCCGGGCCAGGAGCACGGCGAGCGGCGCGAGCACCACGGTCCAGCCGGCCGCCACGTACAGCAGCACCGGCGTCAGGAGCGCCCCGAGGAGGGCGAGGACGGCGGCGGGCAGCAGCACGGCGGCGAGGGCCCAGCGGAGCCTGCGGGTGCGGGCGGCACGGGGGTGGGCGGCGAGCGGGGCGGAGGTGGGCGGTTCCGGCTCGCGCAGCACCTCGGCGGCGACGCGGTCGGCGACGGCCCGGGGCGCGGCCGGGAGCAGGGCCTTGAGGTCGGTGTGCTTCTCGTCGTCGTCCTCGGTGAGGCCGGTGGCGACGGCGTCGAGCCGGGCGGCTCCGAAGAGCCGGACGCCGAGCGGCTCGACCCGTTCGACGCCGCGCAGCCGGCGCTCCTCCAGGGTGACCGAGCGGGCGGTGAACAGGCCGCGGCGGACCCGGAGGGTGCCGCCCGGTTCGCGTTCGAGCCGGAAGTTCCACCACATCTCGATCCAGAGGCCGAGGGCGCCGACCGCGCCGGCGAGGGTGGCGAGGAGGACCAGGTCGACGATCATCCAGGTCAGCGAGACGGACGCGAAGCGGTCCCCTATCCAGTCGATGACCTCGGCCTGGGCGCCGAACCACTCGCTGACCTGCATGACCGCTCCGGCCGCGGCGCCGCCGAGGGCCGGGGCGACGAAGGAGACGGGGGCGTAGCGGATCCAGCGGGGGTCGAGGACGGCGAGGGTGCCGTCGTGGGCGGGGTCGGCCGCTTCGGCGGGACGGGTGAGGAGTTCGCGGCGGAGCCGTTCGCCCTCGGCGCGGGTGACGAGTTCGAGTTCGAGGGTGGACTCGCCGCCGCCGGTGGACTCGCCGGTGCCGATGCGGACCTTGACGAGGCCGGGGACGCGCTGGAGCGGGTTGGCGGTGAGGTCGACGCTGCGGATCCGGTCGCGGGCCAGGGAGCGGCGCTTGAGGAGGAGCAGGCCGGTGTGGAGTTCGATCCGGTCGGGGCCGATCCGGTAGCGGGTGCGCCGGCAGCGCACCCAGTCGGCGACGGTGCCGCCGCCGACGAGGAGGGCGGCGCCGGCGAGGACCCAGGCGACGGCCTGCCACAGCGGCCGGCCGCCGGCGAGTCCGGCGGCCACGGGCACTCCGGCGCCGACCGCGATCCCGCAGAACACGGCGGCGGTGACGAGGAGGGTGCGCGGGTCGAGCCGCCGCCACTCCCCCTCGGGCCCGGCGCTCACGTGGCGTCCCCGGGGGTGGCCCGGGTGAGCGCGGTGAGCCGTTCGGCGAGTTCGGCGGCGAGCTCGTGGTCGAGCCCCTCCGCCCGGAGCGCGCCCTTGGAGGAGGCGGTGGTGACGGTGACGGTGGCGAGCCCGAAGAGCTGCTCCAGCGGGCCGCGTACGGTGTCCACGGTCTGGATCCGGGACATGGGGGCGATCCGCCACTCCTGCCACAGGGCTCCGGTGCGGACGTACACGGCCTCGTCGGTGACCTCCCAGCGGTGCACCCGGTACCACCAGGCGGGGAAGAACGCGGTGCAGGCGAGCCCGAGGGCGGCCAGGACGGCGGCCGCGGCGAGCAGCCAGGTCCTGGCCGGTCCGATCAGGACGCCGAGCACGGCCAGGACGGCGACCGGGACGGCGGTGCCGAGCAGGCACCGGGTCCGCCACCAGCCGACCGCCCTGCGGTCCACGGCGTTCCTGGGCGGCCGGAGCCGTACCGCGTCCTCCCCCGCCATCGGTCAGCTCCGGCCGCGCAGCGCGCGGTAGGCGGAGACCAGGGCCGCGGTGGAGCTGTCGAGGCCCCCGGTGTCCCCGTCGCCGGTGAGGAGGGGCTCGATCCTCTTGGCGAGGACCTTGCCGAGCTCGACGCCCCACTGGTCGAAGGAGTCGATGTCCCAGATCGCGCCCTGGACGAAGACCTTGTGCTCGTAGAGCGCCACCAGCTGGCCGAGGACCGAGGGGGTGAGCTCGTCGGCGAGGATCGTGGTGGTGGGGTGGTTGCCCCGGAAGGTCTTGTGCGGGACGAGCTCCTCGGGCACGCCCTCGGCGCGCACCTCCTCGGGCGTCTTGCCGAAGGCGAGGGCCTGGGTCTGGGCGAAGAAGTTGGCCATCAGCAGGTCGTGCTGGGGGACCAGGCCGGGCAGCAGGTCGTCGACGGGCCGCGCGAAGCCGATGAAGTCGGCGGGGATGACCTTGGTGCCCTGGTGGATCAACTGGTAGTAGGCGTGCTGCCCGTTGGTGCCGGGGGTGCCCCAGACGACCGGTCCGGTCTGCCAGTCGACCGGCTCGCCCTGGCGGTCCACGGACTTGCCGTTGGACTCCATGTCGAGCTGCTGGAGGTAGGCGGTGAACTTGGACAGGTAGTGGGAGTACGGCAGGACGGCGTGCGACTGGGCGTCGAAGAAGCCGCCGTACCAGACGCCGAGGAGGCCGAGCAGGAGCGGGGCGTTCTCCTCCGCGGGGGCGGTGCGGAAGTGCTCGTCGACGAGGTGGAAGCCGTCGAGCATCTCGCGGAACCGGTCCGGGCCGATGGCGATCATCAGGGAGAGGCCGATGGCGGAGTCGTAGGAGTAGCGGCCGCCGACCCAGTCCCAGAACTCGAACATGTTGGCCGTGTCGATGCCGAAGTCCTGGACCTTCTCGGCGTTGGTCGAGAGCGCCACGAAGTGCTTGGCGACGGCCTCCTGGCCGGCTCCGAGACCGGTGAGGAGCCAGTCGCGGGCGGAGGTGGCGTTGGTGACCGTCTCGATGGTGGTGAAGGTCTTCGAGGCGACGACGAAGAGCGTCTCGGCGGGGTCGAGGTCGCGGACGGCCTCGTGGAGGTCCGCCCCGTCGACGTTGGAGACGAAACGGAACGTCAGGTCCCGCTGGGTGTAGGCGCGCAGGACCTCGTAGGCCATGGCGGGGCCGAGGTCCGAGCCGCCGATGCCGATGTTGACGATGTTCTTGATCGGCTTGCCGGTGTGGCCGGTCCACGCGCCGGAGCGGACCCTGTCGGCGAAGCCGGCCATCTTGTCGAGGACGGCGTGGACCTCGGGGACGACGTTCTCGCCGTCGACCTCGATCACGGCCCCGCGGGGGGCGCGGAGCGCGGTGTGGAGGACGGCCCGGTCCTCGGTGGTGTTGATCTTCTCGCCGCGGAACATGGCGTCGCGCAGGCCGGCGACGTCGGTGGCGTCGGCCAGTTCGCGCAGCAGCGCCAGGGTCTCGTCGGTGACGAGCTGCTTGGAGTAGTCCAGGTGGAGGTCGCCGACCCGCAGGGTGTACCCGGTGCCGCGCTCCGGGTCGGCCGCGAACAGCTCGCGCAGATGGGTGTCGCCCAGCTGCTCCCGGTGCTTGCCGAGGGCCGCCCACTCGGGCAGCCGGTTGAGCCTGATGCGTCCTTCAGTGGTCATTTCGGACATCGCCCACTTCTTCTCGTACGTTTCTGCCCCGCTGCTCCTCCAACCTAATTGATCGCGCGGGGCGATCCGTGCCACCGGTACCGGACACGACGAAGGGCCCCGGTCGCGAAGCAGGTTCGCGTCCAGGGCCCTTCGGCCGGTGTTCGTCCTGTGTTCAGATCTCGCCCCGCAGCTTGGCGAGCGCCTCGGCGAGAATGGCCTCGCCGTCCGCGTCGCTGCGACGCTCCCGCACGTAGGCGAGGTGGGTCTTGTACGGCTCGGTGCGCGGCGGGTCCGGCGGGTTGTCCCGGTCCTGGCCGGCCGGGAAACCGCAGCGAGGACAGTCCCAGGTGTCGGGGACCTGCGCGTCGCTCGCGAAACTCGGCTGGGTCTCGTGCCCGTTCGAGCACCAGAAGGAGATGCGGAGGCGCGGTGCCGACTCGCCCCGCTCGGCCTCCCCCATCGGCCCCGCTCCGACCCGGCTTCCCCGGATCGCGTTGCCACTTGCCACGGTCGTAACTCCCTGCGTGATGGTGCTCGAAGATGCCCCAGTCTACGGAAGGCCCAACGCGCGTCCAGTGTGCGGAGTTACCCGTCCAGCTTCATGAGCAGACCAAGTACCACAATGCAGGCGAACCACAGCACCCCGACCACGACCGTGATCCGGTCGAGGTTGCGCTCGGCGACCGAGGAGCCGCCGACGGAGGACTGCATGCCGCCACCGAACATGTCGGAGAGGCCGCCGCCCTTCCCCTTGTGCATCAGCACCAGCAGCATCAGCAGGCCGCTGAAGACGATCAGGGCGATCGAGAACCCCATAACCACGGCTGGACCAACTTCCTCGGAGCTTGAAAAGGGACGGGGGCCGGGCACCTGCCCGACCCCCGCAAGGGTACGACGGATCACCTCCGCCGCTCTACATCGTCACTGGTCGCGGAAACGGACGATCTTGACGAACTCGTCCGCGTCCAGCGAGGCACCGCCGACCAGGGCGCCGTCGATGTCGGGCTGCGCCATGATCTCGGCGACGTTGCCGCCCTTGACGGAGCCGCCGTACTGGATGCGGATCTTGTCGGCGACGTCCTGCGAGTACAGCTCCGCGAGCTTGCCGCGGATCGCCCCGCAGACCTCCTGGGCGTCCCCGGCGCCGCAGACCTTGCCGGTGCCGATGGCCCAGACGGGCTCGTAGGCGACGACGACCGTCTCGGCCTGCTCGGCCGGGACGCCCGCGAGGCCGCCCTCGACCTGGGCGAGGGTGTGCGCGACGGCGTTGCCGGCCTCGCGCACGTCCAGCTCCTCGCCGACGCAGAGGATCGGGGTGATGCCGTGGGCGAAGGCGGCCTTCACCTTGGCGTTGCAGAGCTCGTCGGACTCGCCGTGGTACTGGCGGCGCTCGGAGTGGCCGACCGCGACGAAGGCGGTGTTCAGCTTGGCGAGCATGGCGCCGGAGATCTCACCGGTGTACGCGCCGGACTCGTGGGCCGACAGGTCCTGGGCGCCGTACTTGATCTTGAGCTTGTCGCCGTCGATCAGGGTCTGCACGGAGCGCAGGTCGGTGAAGGGGACGAGGACGGCGACGTCGACGGCGTCGTAGTCCTTGTCGGTGAGGGTGAAGGCGAGCTTCTGGACGTGGGCGATGGCCTCCAGGTGGTTGAGGTTCATCTTCCAGTTGCCCGCCATCAGCGGGGTGCGGGTGGTCATGGGAAGGTCAGTCCTCCAGTGCGACGAGGCCGGGGAGCTGCTTGCCCTCGAGGTATTCGAGGGAGGCGCCGCCACCGGTCGAGATGTGGCCGAAAGCGTTCTCGTCGAAGCCCAGGATGCGGACCGCGGCGGCCGAGTCGCCACCGCCGACCACGCTGAAGGCCGGGGAGTCGACGAGCGCCTGGGCGACGGCCTTGGTGCCCTCGGCGTAGTCGGGGTGCTCGAAGACGCCCATCGGGCCGTTCCAGAAGACGGTGGCCGCGTCGGCGAGCTTCGAGGCGTACAGCTTGCGGGTCTCCGGACCGATGTCCAGGCCCTCCTGGTCGGCCGGGATGGCGTCCGCGGCGACCGTGGTGGGGTTCGACGGGGCCTTGGTCTTGAGGTCCGGGAAGGACGGCGAGACCAGGACGTCGACGGGGAGGACGAACTCCACGCCCTTCTCCTCGGCCCGCTTGAGGTAGTCGAGCACGGCCGGGATCTGGTCCTCCTGGAGGAGGGAGATGCCGACCTCGTGGCCCTGGGCCTTGAGGAAGGTGTAGGCCATGCCGCCGCCGACGAGGATGCGGTCGGCCTTCTCCAGGAGGTGGTCGATCACGCCGAGCTTGTCGGAGACCTTGGCGCCGCCGAGGACGACCGCGTACGGCCGCCGGACGTCCTCGGTCAGCTTCTTCAGGACGCCGACCTCGGTGGCGATCAGGTAGCCGGCCGCGTGCGGCAGCTTGCCCGGGAGGTCGTACACCGAGGCGTGCTTGCGGTGCACGGCACCGAAGCCGTCGCCGACGTAGAGGTCGGCGAGGGCGGCCAGCTGCTCCGCGAAGGCGTCGCGCTCGGCGTCGTCCTTCGAGGTCTCGCCGGCGTTGAAGCGCAGGTTCTCGATGACGGCCACCTTGCCGTCGGTCAGGCCCGCGACGGTCGCCCGGGCGGACTCGCCGACGGTGTCGGTGGCGAAGGCCACCTCGGCGCCGAGCAGTTCGCCGAGCCGCGCGGCGGCGGGGGCGAGGGAGAACGCCGGGTCCGGGGCGCCCTTGGGGCGGCCCAGGTGGGAGGCGACCACGACCCTGGCGCCGGCGTCGGCGAGCGCCTTGACCGTGGGGACGACGGCGCGGATGCGGCCGTCGTCGGTGATGGTCGTGCCTTCGAGCGGCACGTTGAGATCGGCGCGGACGAACACCCGCTTGCCCTCGACGCCCTCGCCGAGAAGCTCGTCGATCGTCTTCATCTGTTCACTGACTCCTTGGTACGCGGTGGAGCACACGAGACAGGGCCCGCGCAGCGCTTCGTCGCGCTGCCCGAGCCCTGCTCACATCGAAAGCCCTGCCCTGTTGAACCCTAGTACGTCAGAGCTGGTCGCCGACGAAGGTGGTCAGGTCGACGAGACGGTTGGAGTAGCCCCACTCGTTGTCGTACCAGCCGAGGATCTTGACCGAGTTGCCGTCCTGGACCATGGTCAGCGAGGAGTCGAAGGTGCACGACGCCGGGTCGCTGACGATGTCCGAGGAGACGATCGGGTCCTCCGTGTAGAAGAGGATGCCCTTCAGCGGGCCGTCCTCGGCGGCCTTCTTGAAGGCCGCGTTGACCTCGTCCTTGGTGACCTCGCGGTCGAGGGTGACCACCAGGTCGGTGGCGGAGCCGGTGGGGACCGGGACGCGCATGGCGATGCCGTCCAGCTTGCCCTTGAGCTGCGGGAGGACCAGGGCGGTGGCCTTCGCGGCACCCGTCGTGGTCGGGATGATGTTCTCCGCGGCGGCGCGGGCGCGGCGCAGGTCCTTGTGCGGGAAGTCCAGGATGCGCTGGTCGTTGGTGTACGCGTGGACCGTGGTCATGAGACCGCGGACGATGCCGAAGTTCTCGTCGAGGACCTTGGCCATCGGGGCGACACAGTTGGTGGTGCAGGACGCGTTCGAGATGACGTCGTGGTTCGCCGGGTCGTACTGGTCCTGGTTGACACCCATGACGATGGTGATGTCCTCGTTCGTGGCCGGAGCCGAGATGAGGACCTTCTTGGCGCCGCCGGCGAGGTGCTTGGCGGCGTCCTCGCGCTTGGTGAAGATGCCGGTGGACTCGATGACGATGTCGACGCCGAGCTCGCCCCAGGGGATGTCGGCGGGGTTGCGCTCGGACAGGACCTTGATGGTGTGTCCGTCGACGGTGATGGTGTCGGCGGTGTGCGAGACCTCGGCCTTGAGGCGACCCAGGATGGTGTCGTACTTCAACAGGTGGGCCGTGGTCGCGGTGTCGCCCAGGTCGTTGACGGCCACGACCTCGATGTCGGCACCCTGCTCAAGGAGCGCGCGGAAGTAGTTGCGACCGATACGGCCAAAGCCGTTGATGCCTACGCGGATCGTCACGAACCGATCTCCTCGTATGAGAACGCCGGGTGAAATGTCACACCGGCGAGATCTTGATTTTTTTTGGGATGTCCCCGACCGCTTACGACCCTACCCCTCCGGGCGCCGCCGAGTGACATCAAGCGCAGCCGTTCGAGCCCGGAAAGTGACCGGAAAACGGCCGACGGCCCGTACCTACCAACGGGTACGGACCGTCTTGGGACCTTTGTCCTCACTACTCTCCGTCAGCGGCGGAGCGCGGTGAGGCCGCGGTCGAGGAGCCGCTGCCGCTCGGCCGCGGATCCGACGTGCTCCAGGCCGAAGCCCAGGAGGACGGTGTCACGGGTGGTGACGGCGGCGACGGAGTGGAAGAGGGCGGGCGAGCGGGTCCAGTCGGCGCCGTTGCCGGGGCTGCCGGCCGGTGCGCCGGGCACGGTCCAGGCGCCGAGCGAGCTCTCGAAGCCCTCGCGTTCGGTGCCGGCCGCGGTGACGAGCCGGACGTCGTCGACGAAGGCGCCGGTCTCGCCGGTGCCGGGGTCGGAGACGTACGAGAGGGAGAGCTCGACCCGCTTGCCCGCGTAGGCGGAGAGGTCGACGGAGGCCTGCCGCCAGCCGTTGGAGGGGCCGGTGAAGGCGTTCCAGGCGCCGCTGGTGCCGGTGGGCGCGCACCCGTCCTCACCGAGGGTGAGGTAGCGGCCCAGGGCGGGGTGGAGCTTCAGGTAGTAGCCCTCGCCGCAGTCGGCGGGCGGCTCCGCGGAGGTGCCGCCGTTGCGGTCGGGCAGGGTGGTCCAGTCGTCCTGGCCGGCGGTACGGGCCTCGACGACGAGGTTGTCGTAGCCGGGCTCGGTGTCGTGGCTGACCTGGAAGTCGAGCCGGGGGCCGTCGGCGGCGGTGGTGCCGGTGAGGTCGACGGTGCGGCTGAGCCGGGCCCAGGTGTCGTCGGCGTGCTTCACGGCGGCGAAGGACGCGCCCTCGGCCGGCTCGAAGGGGGTGCGCAGGCCGGGGTAGTCGCCGGCCGGGGCGCTGGAGGCGAACTGCGGGTACGTCTCCGGGTCGAGGGTGTCGGAGGTGACGGTGAAGGCACCGGCGTTGTCGAGCGGGTTGCCGTCGGCGGCGGCGAGCCCGGTCGGCGGGCCGGCGAGGCGGCCGGAGCCGGCGAAGGAGGGCGGGGCGTCCAGGCCGGCCCGGTGGTAGGCGCCGAGCCAGTACTGGGCGAAGTCGTTGGACTCGGCCCGGCCGATCCGGGTCTGCCCGCCGGTCTTCTCTCCCGCGGTGAGGAGCTTGCCGCCCTCGTTGAGGTAGGAGCGGACGGCGAGCTCGACGGCCCCGGAGGGGCGCTCGGCGCCGGTGTACCAGACGACCGTGCGGAAGTGGGAGAGGGCGCCGAGGGCGTGCGGGGCGCCCTGGGTGGCGACGTCCCAGACGGCGGCCTTCCGGCCGGTCGCGGCGAGCGCCCCGGTGTACGCGGCGACGTGCCGCGCGGCGCTCGTACCGCCCTCCTCGGCGAGGACCAGGACGTCCCCGCGGGCGCGTTCGGCGACCCGGTAGGTGAAGGGGGTGGTGGCGGTGGTCCGGCCGTCGCGGCCGCGGGCGGTGAACCAGACCTCGACGGAGTCGCCGGGCCTGGCGCCGCGCACCTCGCCGCGGTACTGGTCGTAGTACAGGTTGTCCTCGCCGCCGTAGGTCTCGCCGCCCTCCCAGGCCTCGACCCCGGCGCGGTGGGTGCGGCCGCCGTTGATCCGGTAGTGGAGGGTCTTGGCGCGCAGCGACTTCCGGGCGGTGACGGCCACCGGCTGCTCCTCGCCGGCGGCGGCGTAGGAGGTGGCGAAGGCGTCGGGGGCGAGGGCCGGGGCCGGGGCGCCGACCGGGGAGACCGGGTCGTCCGGGCGGGCGGCGGACTCGGCGACGGCGAGCGCGAAGGGGATGTTCTTGGCGAACTCGGCCCGGATCAGCTTCTCGTCGTCGGGGAAGGTGAAGACGGAGGCGCAGTCGGCGGCCTCCCAGGCGTCGTTCGGGTCGACGCGGGAGGCGGTGGCGCAGGTGGACATCTCGGGGGTGAACATCTGCATGCCGTTGACGTTGGCGGCGTGTCCGTCGGCCTCGCCGTTGGTGGTGTACAGCTCGGAGGAGACCTGCGGCCGGTAGCCGGGGACCGCGGAGTTCTGCGGGGTGCCCGCGAGCGCCTCCAGGGCGGTGTCGTCCGGGGTGTCGGTGGCGACCTGCCAGCCGACGCCGTAGAGCAGCAGCTGGGCGGCGGAGTGGTAGTTGATGCCGTACGAGAAGCCGATGCGCTTCTGGAAGGCGTCCAGGGCCCGGGTCTCCGGCTCGGACATGGGGCCCTTGCCGCGGTAGGTCTCGTCGGCCGGGTCGGGGGACGAACCCTCGTCGTCGTAGCCCCACTTGTAGGCGAAGTTCCGGTTGAGGTCGACGCCGTCGGCGCCACCGGTCGTCCCGTCGCCGTCGTTGTCGCGGAGGTTCTTGCGCCACTGGCGGTTGGCCGGGTCGGCGTGGGTGAAGTCGTAGCCGTCGGGGTTGGCGGAGAGCACGAACCACAGCTCGGTGGAGTCGACGATCCGGGTGATCCGCTCGTCGGTCCCGTAGTTGTCGAGGTAGTGGTGGAGCAGCCGCCGGGTCATCTCCGGGGTGATCCACTCGCGGGCGTGCTGGTTGGAGAGGTACAGCGTGGCGGGCTTGCTGCCGTCCCTGGTCTTCCGGGCGTCCTTGCCGACCTTGACGGCGAGGATGTCCTGGCCCTTCACGGTCCTGCCGAGGGAGACGACCTTGGTGAGGCCGGGGTGGTCGGCGGCGGTGGCGAGGATCTCCTCCTTGAGGCCGCCGGGGCCCCCGTAGGGACGGAAGACCCCGTCGCCGGCGGCGGCCGCGCGCCGGGCGGCGGCCGGGCCCGGGTCGTGCTCGGCGAGCGTGACGCCCCGGCCGCGCAGGGCTCCGGCCTGTGCCTCGGTCAGGTACAGCTCGACGGTGGCGGTGCCGCGCTCGGGCACCCGCTCGGTCAGTTCGTGTGCGTCGGTACCGGCCTCCAGGAGCAGGGGCACCTGCTCCTGGGTGACCGTGGCGCGCCATACGGAGAGGGCGTCGCCGCCCTCCGGGTCCGCCGGCCGCGCTCCGGCGGCGGGTGCCGCCGCGATGCCCGCGACCAGCAGGGAAGCGGCGGCGAGGATCGCCCGCGCTCTTCGTCTCATGAGCCCCCCTTGGTGTGTTCCGTCACGAAGGTGAACGGAGGCCAGGCTCTGGGGCGCTCATGGTCCTGTCAAGGGTGCCTCGCGGCAACGGCCGTGGGACGGGGCGGTGGTGGCGGATGGCCAGAAACGTTTCCCCTCCGCGGAGTTCGCGCTTCCGGGCGGGTACGCGAACGGCCCCCCGTCCCGGCAGGGGCGGGGGGCCGTTCGGATCAGCAGGGGCCGTTCGGACCGGCAGGGCGGCCGGCCGGAAGGGCCGCCGGACTCAGCCGACCAGGCTCTCGTCCAGCTCCTCCGTCAGGTTCGACTCGGTGCCGGGGATGCCCAGGTCCTGCGCCCGCTTGTCGGCCATGGCGAGCAGCCGGCGGATCCGGCCGGCCACCGCGTCCTTGGTGAGCGGCGGGTCGGCGAGCGCGCCCAGCTCCTCCAGGGAGGCCTGCTTGTGCTCCATGCGCAGCCGGCCGGCCGCCGCGAGGTGCTCGGGCACCTCGTCCGCGAGGATCTCCAGGGCGCGCTGCACCCGGGCTCCGGCGGCGACGGCGGCCCGGGCCGAGCGGCGCAGGTTGGCGTCGTCGAAGTTGGCGAGGCGGTTCGCGGTGGCGCGGACCTCGCGGCGCATCCGCCGCTCCTCCCAGGCCAGCACCGACTCGTGCGCGCCGAGCCGGGTGAGCAGGGCGCCGATCGCGTCGCCGTCGCGGACCACGACCCGGTCCACCCCGCGGACCTCGCGGGCCTTGGCGGCGATGGAGAGCCGCCGGGCGGCCCCGACGAGGGCGAGCGCGGCCTCCGGACCCGGGCAGGTGACCTCCAGGGAGGAGGAGCGGCCCGGCTCGGTCAGCGAGCCGTGGGCGAGGAAGGCACCCCGCCAGGCCGCCTCGGCGTCACAGGTCGCCCCGGACACCACCTGCGGGGGAAGACCCCGGATGGGGCGGCCCCGGCCGTCGACCAGGCCCGTCTGGCGGGCCAGCTGGTCGCCGCCGGCCACCACGCGCACCACGAAGCGGGAGCCGCGCCGCAGCCCGCCGGGGGCCATCACGATCAGCTCCGAGCTGTGCCCGAAGATCTCCAGGATGTCCCGCTTCAGCCGCCGGGCCGCCATCGCCGTGTCGAGCTCCGCCTCGATCACGATCCGGCCGCTGACCAGGTGCAGACCGCCCGCGAACCGGAGGATCGACGAGACCTCCGACTTCCTGCAGCAGGTCCGGGTGACGGGAAGCCGGGAGATCTCGTCCTTCACCGCTGCCGTCATCGCCATGGGCCGATCCTTCCATGCATCCGAAAAATACGGTCGTACGCGGCGGCCAGGCGCTCCGGGTCGTGCTTCGGAGAGCCGTCGGCGCGGGCCACCGGCGCCAGCTCCAGCGCGGCGCCGAGCCGCTTGGCGGCGTCGACGAGGGGTTCCCTGGCTGACACGTCGGGCACGGCGGCCTCGTCGGCCAGCACCACGTCCAGGGCGAGTTTAGGGGCGTGTCGTCCCAAAACCTCCAAATGACGCTGCGGGGAGAAGCCCTCTGTTTCTCCCGGCTGGGGCGCGAGGTTCAGCGAGAGCACCTTGCGGGCCTTGGTCTCGACCAGCGCGTCGAGCAGTTCGGGCACGAGGAGGTGCGGGATCACCGAGGAGAACCAGGAGCCCGGGCCGAGGACGACCCAGTCCGCGTCGAGGACCGCCGCGACGGCCTCCGGCACGGCCGGCGGGTCGTGCGGCACCAGGTGCACGGACTGCACCTCGCCCGGCGTGAGCGCCACGGTGGCCTGCCCGCGGACGGTGTCCACGTCCTCCGGGCGCTCCGGGTCGTGGCCCCTGACCAGGGCCTGGAGCTCCAGCGGCACGGCGGACATGGGCAGCACCCGGCCCTGGGCGCCGAGCAGCCGGCCGACCAGGTCGAGGGCCTGCACGGGGTCGCCGCCCAGCTGCTCCCAGAGGGCGACGATCAGCAGGTTGCCGACGGCGTGGCCGCCCATCTCGCCCTTGGACTGGAACCGGTGCTGGATGACCCGGGCCCAGGTCTGGCCCCAGTCGTCGTCGCCGCAGAGCGCGGCGAGCGCCTTGCGGAGGTCGCCCGGGGGCAGCACGCCGAGCTCCTCCCGGAGCCGGCCGCTGGAGCCCCCGTCGTCGGCGACGGTGACGACGGCCGTCAGGTCGCCGGTGATCCGCCGCAGCGCGGCGAGGGAGGCGGAGAGGCCCATGCCGCCGCCGAGGGCGACGACCTTCGGCTGGGCGCCGCGCCTGCGGAGCGTCCGCCGCACCGAGAGGGTGGAGGAGGAGCGCCGGCGGTACGGCTTCACTCGCGCCCCATGTCGCGGTGGACGACCACCGTCTCCACGCCCTCGGCGGCGATGCGGGCGGCGAGCTTCTCGGCGGTGGCGACGGAGCGGTGCTTGCCGCCGGTGCAGCCGACGGCGATCGTCACGTACCGCTTGCCCTCGCGGCGGTAGCCGGCGGCGATCAGCTGGAGCAGCTCGGTGTAGCGGTCCAGGAACTCCTTGGCGCCGGGCTGGTTGTAGACGTAGTTCGCCACCTCCTCGTTGAGGCCGGTGTACGGACGCAGTTCGGGGACCCAGTGCGGGTTGGGCAGGAAGCGCATGTCGACGACGAGGTCGGCGTCGACCGGCAGGCCGTACTTGAAGCCGAAGGACATGACGGTGGCCCGCAGCTCGGGCTCCTCCTCGCCGGCGAACTGGGCGTCCATCTTGGCGCGCAGCTCGTGGACGTTGAGGCTGGAGGTGTCGATGACCAGGTCGGCGTCGCCGCGCAGCTCGCGCAGCAGGTCGCGCTCGGCGGCGATGCCGTCGACGATGCGGCCGTCGCCCTGGAGCGGGTGGGGGCGGCGGACCGACTCGAAGCGGCGGACCAGGGCCTCGTCGGAGGACTCCAGGAAGACGATCCGGCGGGTGACCTGCTTGGCGTCGAGGTCGGCGAGGGACTCCCGCAGGGCGTCGAAGAACTGCCGGCCGCGGACGTCGACGACGACCGCGATCCGGGCGACGTTGCCCTGGGAGCGGGCGCCGAGCTCCACCATGGTGGGGATCAGCGCGGGCGGCAGGTTGTCGACGACGAACCAGCCGAGGTCCTCCAGACACTTCGCCGCGGTGGACCGGCCGGCTCCGGACATGCCGGAGATGATCACCAGCTCGGGGATGGCCGCCTCGGCGCCGTTGTCGCCCGCGGTCTCCTTCGTGCCCGTACTCACGTGTCCTGCTCCGTCTTCTCGGTGGTGCCCGTCGTGCTCGTGGTGCCCGTCGTGCTCGGTCATGCCGTGGTGCCCCCGTCGTCTTCCATGATCTCTCCTGTGGCCGTGTTCACGGCGGGTGCGGCGGGGGCCGCCCGGGCCAGGGCCACGGCGACCGCCTCCGCGGTCTTCCGGCCGAAGCCGGGGACCTCACAGATCTGCTCGATTGTCGCCTGCTTCAGCCGCTTCACCGAGCCGAAATGCTTGATCAGGGCCTGCTTGCGCGTGTCGCCGAGGCCGGGGACGGCGTCGAGGGGGCTGCTCCGGAGCCGTTTGGTCCGCTTGGAGCGCTGATAGCGGATGGCGAAATCGTGAGCGGTGTCACGGACCCGCTGGAGGAGGTAGAGGCCCTCGCTGGAGCGGGGCAGCACCACCGGGTCGTCCTCGCCGGGCAGCCAGACCTCCTCCAGGCGCTTGGCGAGCCCGCAGACGGCGACGTCGTCGATGCCCAGCTCGTCGAGGGCCCGGCGGGCGGCGGCGACCTGCGGCTGCCCGCCGTCGACCACGACGAGCTGCGGCGGGTAGGCGAAGCGCTTGGGCCGGCCCTCGTCACCGGCCTCGTCGACGGCGACCTCGCCGTCCTCGCCCCACTCCCCCGTCTTCTCCTTCTCGGCGAGGTAGCGCCGGAAGCGCCGGCCGATCACCTCGTGCATGGAGCGGACGTCGTCCTGCCCCTCGAAGGACTTGATCTGGAAGCGGCGGTACTCGCTCTTGCGGGGCAGCCCGTCCTCGAAGACGACCATGGAGGCGACGACGTCCTCGCCCTGGAGGTGGGAGATGTCGAAGCACTCGATGCGCAGCGGCGCCGACTGCAGGTCCAGGGCCTCGGCGATCTCCTCCAGGGCCCGGGAGCGGGTGGTGAGGTCGCTGGCCCGCTTGGTCTTGTGCAGGACGAGCGCCTGCTGGGCGTTGCGGGCGACGGTCGCCATCAGGTCCTTCTTGTCGCCGCGCTGCGGGATCCGCAGGGAGACCTGGGACCCGCGGCGGCCGGAGAGCCACTGGGTGACGGACTCCGCGTCCTCGGGCAGCGCCGGGACCAGGACCTCCTTGGGCACGGCGTCGCCGCTCTCCTCGCCGTACAGCTGCTGGAGGGCGTGCTCGACGAGCCCGGCGGTGTCGACGGCCTCGACCTTGTCGGTGACCCAGCCGCGCTGGCCGCGGACGCGTCCGCCGCGGACGTGGAAGATCTGGACGGCGGCCTCCAGCTCGTCCTCGGCGAGGGCGATGAGGTCGGCGTCGGTGGCGTCGGCGAGGACGACGGCGCTCTTCTCCATGGCCCGGCGCAGCGCCTCTATGTCGTCGCGGAGCCGGGCGGCCTTCTCGTACTCCATCTCCTCGGCCGCCGCCGTCATCTGCTTCTCCAGGCGGCGGATGTAGGTGCCGGTGCGGCCGGCCATGAAGTCGCAGAACTCCGCGGCCAGTTCGCGGTGCTCCTCGGGGTCGACCCGCCCGACGCAGGGCGCCGAGCACTTGCCGATGTAGCCGAGGAGGCAGGGCCGGCCGGCCGAGGCGGCGTTCCGGAACACCCCCGCCGAGCACGTCCGTACCGGGAAGACCCGCAGCATCAGGTCGACGGTCTCGCGGATCGCCCACGCGTGCGCGTACGGCCCGAAGTACCGCACGCCCTTCTTCTTCTGCCCGCGCATGACCTGGACGCGCGGGAACTCCTCGTTCAGCGTCACGGCGAGGTAGGGGTAGCTCTTGTCGTCCCGGTACTTCACGTTGAACCGGGGGTCGTACTCCTTGATCCAGGAGTACTCCAGCTGGAGCGCCTCGACCTCGGTGGAGACGACCGTCCACTCCACGGAGGCGGCCGTGGTCACCATGGTGGCGGTCCGCGGGTGCAGGCTCGCGAGCGGCTGGAAGTAGTTGGCCAGCCGCTGCTTCAGCGACTTCGCCTTCCCGACGTAGATCACCCGCCGGTGCTCGTCCCGGAACTTGTAGACACCCGGGACGTCGGGAATCTGCCCCGGCGCGGGTCGATAGCTGGTGGGGTCGGCCATGCGCCCACCCTACTGGCGCAGGGTGACAGGACGGGCCCGCTCGGGGCGGCCTCGGAGCCCGTCCCCCGAGCCGGTCCGGGGGCCGGGGGTCCGGCCCGGGCCGCCTCGTGGGCGACCCGGTCCGGACGGCCGGCGGCGGGGCGGTCGGCGACGGCGGGGCCGTCGGGAGCGGGCCGGTCAGGACTCCCGGGAGCGGCGGCCCGCCGCCCGGCGGCGCAGCGCGGTGGCGCCGATCAGGGCGAGGGCGGCCACGGCGCCGAAGGCGGCGACCGTGGAGGCGGCGGTGGCCGCGGCGGGCTGGTGGCGGGGCCCGCCCGCCGCCGTGCCCTCGGCGGGCGCGGCGGGCCCGGCGGCCGCGGCCACGGGCGCGGGCGCGGGCGCGGGCGCGGAGCCGGGGGCTTCGGGGGCGTAGCCGCCGGCCGCGCCCTTGCGGGCGTAGGCGGAGTCGGGGAGCTTGTCGGCGTAGGCGCGCGTGACGCGGTCGCGGTAGGCGGCGAGGGTGGTGCCGTCCCGGCCGACGGCCCGGACCGCGTCCTCGTCCAGCGGGAGCACCTTCGTCCCCTTCTGGACGTACCAGGCGTCGATCTGCGGCTCGCGGAACACGAGCCCGCCGGGGAGCTTCCCGGCCCCTTCCCGGGCGTACCGGAGTTCGTCGTCGCCGGTGGCGATGTTCACCACCTGCCAGCCGGCGGAGCTGCGTACCGTCCACAGGGAAGCCTTCCGGCCGTCCGCGGCGACGGCGAGGCTGGCCCGGAACTCCTCCCGGGCCACGGGAGCGCCCGGCTTCCCGGCGACGAAGTCCGCGGAGAGGATCCGCACCGGGACGGACGCGCCGGATATCCGGGGCGCCGCGGCGGCGCGGGCGGGCGCCCCGTCGCGGGCGAAGAAGCGGCCGAGGGTGGCCAGGGTCTCGGGCGCGGCGGCGGCCCGCTCCGCGGTGGGCGCCACCGGCAGCGGCGCGCCGGGGCCCGTGGCGGCGGCCGGGGCGGCGGCGCCGAGGGCGAGGAGCGCGGCGGCGGCTCCGGTGACGAGTGCGGTCGTGGTGGTCATGGTCACGCCCCGATCCGGTAGAGCGAGTGGGTCCAGGAGAAGGATCCGTTGTCGACGTACCACGCGTGGGAGGCCCAGTTGTAGCGATTGCTGGAGGGCCACGGATCGCCCCAGT
Organism: Streptomyces sp. NPDC047974; assembly: GCF_040653375.1. Taxonomy (NCBI): domain Bacteria; kingdom Bacillati; phylum Actinomycetota; class Actinomycetes; order Kitasatosporales; family Streptomycetaceae; genus Streptomyces; species Streptomyces sp. NPDC047974. The sequence goes on along the minus strand of NZ_JBEZNU010000003.1, from coordinate 349,897 downwards.
AGACCCAGCTGTCGGCGTCGTCGTAGCCGTACAGCACGTGCATGTGGCCGCCGCCGCTCGACCACTGGATGCGGGTCTCGATCGGCCGGTTCGCGTTGATCTCGGTCTGGACGGTGGAGTAGCGCAGCCAGCCGTCGACGTACGAGCCGGGGTTGATCCCGGCCCAGGAGAGTCCGGTCTGGACGTTGCCGAGGGTGGCCTGCCAGTTGGGGCAGTCGTAGCCCTGCTGGCGCTGGAAGGCGGCGTTGCAGAACTGGTTCTGGCTGTAGCCGCGGCCGAACCAGGTCGCGATGGTGTTGCCGCCGGCGGCCCAGCACCAGTTGGTCTTCTGCTGGGCCTGCATGGTGATGTTCAGGCGCTTGGTGCCGAGCGCGGCGGTCGTCTCGGCGGGTACGGGGACGGGTGCGGCGGACGCCGAGGCCGCGGTGGGGACGAGGAGCAGCGCGGCGGCGGCGAACGCCACGAGGCTCCGCTTCCCGCTCCGGAGTCGCTGGAGTCGTCTGCGCATGGGGTTTCCTCCCAGTGCGGGGGGTGGGGATGGGTGGGGGGTGCGTGGGGGGGTGCGTGGGGGGTGGGGTGGCGTCCGGACACCGCTTGGAGCATCGGTCGTTGTCGGGAGCGGGTCAACACGCTTCAATGCGGGGTGACATCGGGCTGTGAACGGTGTGGCGCGGGTGTGAACGCGTGCCCGCCGCCCACCTGCCCGCCCGCCGTCCGGGCACCGGCGGTCCGTGGCGCGCGCGTGAACGTTCACCCCGGAACCCGAAGAGCCCGAAGAGCGTGAAGAAGCCCGTGGAGCCCGAGGAGGCCCGTGTGAGCCACACCGAGGCCGATCTGGAGCAGCTGCTGCACACCGGCCCCTTCCACCTGGCGCTGCGGACCGCACTGGCCGTGCGCGGGCTGCCGCTCCAGCGGGTCCAGCACCATCTCGCGCACCGGGGCGTCAAGGTCGGCGTGACCTCGCTGAGCTACTGGCAGCAGGGCGCCCGCAGGCCGCAGCGGCCGGAGTCCCTGAAGGCGGTCCGGGCCCTGGAGGAGGTCCTCCAGCTGCCGGGGAACTCGCTGCTGCGGCTGCTGACGGAGGACGCGGCGGCCCGGGAGGGCGTGGAGCGGCCGGCGGCCCGCTCGTACCGCTCGCTGGTGGAGGCCTCGGGCGCGGTGGAGGAGCTGTTCGCGGAGCTGGAGTCGCCGGCGGACGGCGGGCTGCACACGGTCGGCCACCACGAGCGGGTGCGGATCGGTCCCGGCCGGGAGCTGGTGGGCCGTGAGTCGCAGCACGTGGTGCGGGCGCACCGGGACGGCGTCGACCGGTATCTCGCGATCCACCACGGCGACCCGGGCTGCGATCCTTCGCGGGTGCGGGTGCGGTCGGTGGAGAACTGCCGTACGGGGCGGGTGCGGTGGCACGCGGAGACGGGCGTGGTCGTCGCCGAGCTGCTCTTCGACGCGCGGCTGCGGGCCGGCGACACGCACCTGTTCACGTACGGCTTCGAGGACGGGACGGCCGGTCCGAGCGGCGAGTACGTGCGCGGCTTCAGCTTCGCTGGCGGGCAGTACGTGCTCCAGGTCGCCTTCGACGAGGCGGCCCTGCCGGTACGCTGCCGGCGCTTCGCCCAGGCGTCGGCGGGCGCCCCGCGCGGTGGCCGTACGGAGCTGACGCTCGGCGGCCGGCACCGCACGGTGCACCTGGTGGAGCAGGGGGTGCGTCCCGGGATCCTGGGGATCGACTGGGACTGGTCCTGAGCCCGGCGGAGCGGCTCAGGCGGAGGGCGCGGCCTTCGGCCCGGCGATGAGCCTGCCGCCCTCGACGCGGATCTCGACGGCGGGCAGCGGGACGGTGGCGGGCCCCTTGAGCGCCTTGCCGGTGGTGACGTCGAAACGGCTGCCGTGGCAGGGGCAGTTGCCCTCGTTGTCCTCGATCTTGTCGAGGACGCAGCCGGCGTGGGTGCACTGGGCGCTGAAGGCCTTGTACTGGCCCTTGGCGGGGCAGCTCACCAGGACCTTCTGCTCGCGGAAGAGCATGGCGCCGCCGACCGGGACCTCGTCCGGCGAACCGAGCTCGACCGGCGCGGTCGGCGTCGGCACCCCGGCGTGCCCCAGCTTCGACTCGGTGGAGCAGGCGGCGACTCCCAGCCCGGCGGCACCGGCGAGAGCGGCACCCTTCAGGACGGTGCGGCGGGTGGACTGGCCGGACATGATCGCGCTCCACGGGTGCGGGGGACGGTGGTCAGCCCCGACGATACCCGCGCCCTTTGATCCGGTTTCGGCCGGGCCCGCGGCCCCGCACGGCGGGCTCCGGCCCTCGTACCCGGGCCCTGGCCACCGGACCCGGCGGGCACACGGCGGTCGCGCGGGCGCACCCCCGGCGGGCCGGCCGAGGACCCACGGGGACGACGGCGGCCGGCGAACGTGCGGGCGCCGGGCCGTCCGGGGACCAGGGTCCCCGGACGGCCCGGCGGCGGCGTCACGCCTTGCGGGCGCGGGTCGCCGCCTTCTTGGCCGGCGCGGCCTTCTTCGCCACGGCCTTCTTCGCGGCGGCCGTCTTCTTCGCGGCCGGCGCCTTCTTCGCCGCCGTCTTCTTCGCGGCGGCCTTCTTCGCCGCCGTCCCACGCGGCGCCGGCACCCCCGCGTCGCTGACGCGGTCCGCGCCGAGGATCTCGCGGAGGAACTTGCCGGTGTGGCTGGCCGGCTCCGAGGCGACCTCCTCGGGGGTGCCCTCGGCGACGACCATGCCGCCGCCGCTGCCGCCCTCGGGGCCCATGTCGATGATCCAGTCGGCGGTCTTGATGACGTCGAGGTTGTGCTCGATGACGATCACCGAGTTGCCCTTGTCGACCAGGCCCGACAGGACCTTGATGAGCTTCGAGATGTCCTCGAAGTGCAGACCGGTGGTCGGCTCGTCGAGGACGTAGACCGTGCGGCCGGTCGACCGCTTCTGCAGCTCGGAGGCGAGCTTGACGCGCTGCGCCTCGCCGCCGGAGAGCGTCGGCGCGGACTGCCCGAGCCGGACGTATCCGAGCCCGACCTCGTTGAGCGTCCGCAGGTGGCGGGCGATCGTGGGGACGGCCTCGAAGAAGCCGAGGGCCTCCTCGATCGGCATGTCGAGGACCTCGGCGATGGACTTGCCCTTGTAGTGGACCTCCAGGGTCTCCCGGTTGTACCGGGCCCCGTGGCAGACCTCGCACGGCACGTACACGTCCGGGAGGAAGTTCATCTCGATCTTGATGGTGCCGTCGCCCGAGCAGTTCTCGCAGCGGCCGCCCTTGACGTTGAAGGAGAAGCGGCCGGGCAGGTAGCCCCGCACCTTCGCCTCCATCGTCTCCGCGAAGAGCCGGCGGACGTGGTCGAAGACGCCGGTGTACGTCGCCGGGTTCGAGCGCGGGGTGCGCCCGATCGGCGACTGGTCGACGTGCACGACCTTGTCGACGAGGTCGTCGCCCTCCACGCGCGTGTGCCGGCCGGGCACCGTCTTGGCGCCGTTCAGCTCGCGCGCCAGGTGGGTGTAGAGGATGTCGTTGACCAGCGTCGACTTGCCGGAGCCGGAGACTCCGGTGACGGCGGTGAGGACGCCCAGCGGGAAGGAGACGTCGATGTCCCGCAGGTTGTTCTCGCGGGCACCGTGGACGGTGAGCAGCCGTCCGGTGTCGACGGGGCGGCGGATGTCCGGGGTGGCGATCGCCCGGCGGCCGGAGAGGTACTGCCCGGTCATCGACTCCTCGTTGGCGAGGAGCTCCTTCAAGGTGCCGGAGTGGACGACCTTGCCGCCGTGCTCGCCGGCGCCGGGGCCGATGTCCACGACCCAGTCGGCGACCTTGATCGTGTCCTCGTCGTGCTCGACGACGATGAGCGTGTTGCCCATGTCGCGGAGGCGGACGAGGGTCTCGATCAGACGGTGGTTGTCGCGCTGGTGGAGGCCGATGGACGGCTCGTCGAGGACGTAGAGCACGCCGACCAGGCCGGAGCCGATCTGCGTGGCGAGCCGGATCCGCTGCGCCTCGCCGCCGGACAGGGTGCCGGCCGCGCGGTTGAGGGAGAGGTAGTCGAGGCCGACGTCGACGAGGAAGCGCAGCCGCTCGTTGACCTCCTTGAGGACCCGCTCGGCGATCTTCTTGTCCCGGGCGTTGAGCGTGAGGCGGCCCAGGAACTCGGCGCAGTCGCTGATCGACATGGCGGAGACCTCGGCGATGGACTTCTCCATCACGGTGACCGCGAGCACGATCGGCTTGAGCCGGGTGCCGTGGCAGGTGGGGCAGGGCACCTCGCGCATGTAGCCCTCGAAGCGCTCCCGGCTGGAGTCGCTCTCGGCCTCGCTGTGCCGCCGCTTCACGAAGGAGACGGCACCCTCGAAGGCGGGGCTGGTCCAGGCGCGCTCGCGCCCGTACCTGTTCCGGTAGCGGACCTCGATCTGGGTCTTGTGGCCGTGCATGAGGGCCTTCTTGGCCCGCTGCGGGAGGCCCGCGTAGGGGATGTCGGTGCGGAAGCCGAGGGCCTGGGAGAGCCCGTCGATCATCCGGCCGAAGTACTCCTTGGTGTGGCCGTGGGACCACGGGTGGATGGCGCCCTCGTCGAGGGACTTCTCCTCGTCGGGGACGACCAGCTCGGGGTCGACCTCCATCCGCGTGCCGATGCCGGTGCAGTCGGGGCAGGCGCCGAAGGGCGAGTTGAAGGAGAAGGAGCGGGGCTCCAGCTCCTCGAAGGAGAGGTCGTCGTACGGGCAGTACAGGTGCTCCGAGTACATCTTCTCGCGCTCGGGGTCGTCCTCGGCGAGGTCGACGAAGTCGAGCACGACCATGCCGCCGGAGAGCCCGAGGGCGGTCTCGACGGAGTCGGTGAGGCGCCGCTTGGCGGAGTCCTTCACGGTGAGGCGGTCGACGACCACCTCGATCGTGTGCTTCTCCTGCTTCTTCAGCGTCGGCGGCTCGCTGAGCTGGATCGTCTGCCCGTCGACCCGGGCGCGGCTGTAGCCCTTGGTCTGGAGGTCGGCGAAGAGGTCGACGAACTCGCCCTTGCGCTCGCGCACCAGCGGGGAGAGCACCTGGAAGCGGCTGCCCTCGGGCAGCTCCAGGACCTTGTCGACGATCGCCTGCGGCGACTGGCGGGAGATCGGCCGGCGGCACTCGGGACAGTGCGGCTTGCCGATGCGGGCGAAGAGCAGGCGGAGGTAGTCGTAGACCTCGGTGATGGTGCCGACCGTCGAGCGCGGGTTGCGCGAGGTCGACTTCTGGTCGATGGAGACGGCGGGCGAGAGACCCTCGATGAAGTCCACGTCCGGCTTGTCCATCTGGCCGAGGAACTGCCGTGCGTACGAGGAGAGCGACTCGACGTACCGGCGCTGCCCCTCGGCGAAGATCGTGTCGAACGCGAGGGAGGACTTGCCCGATCCCGAGAGCCCGGTGAAGACGATGAGGGAGTCACGGGGGAGGTCGAGCGAGACGTTCTTGAGGTTGTGCTCGCGCGCGCCACGGACGATGAGACGGTCGGCCACGCCGGTCCGCACCTTTCTTGAGAGAGCGGATGTGACAGAACACCCAACAACCAAGGATGCCGGATGCTTCCGTGGTCGGCGGCTGCCACCACCGAGCCTATAGCACGTACATTCGATTTCCGGCGATCGCCTGCCTGCTTCACCCGAACGAGTGGTCGGCGCTAGGGTCGGCGCCATGATCGATCACGAGCGCGACCTCGCCTCCCTGCACGAAGCGACCGAGCGGCTGCTGACCGACGCCGCCTCCTGGGACAACGCGTCCGTCGCCCGGCCGTCACGGCTTCCGGGCTGGACGCGTGGCCACGTCCTCGCCCACCTGGCCCGGAACGCCGAGGCTCTGGTGAACGTCCTCGAAGGCCGCCCCATGTACCCGAGCGCCGAGGCGCGCGACGCCGACATCGAGCGCGACGCCTCCCGCCCCCTCGACGTCCAGCTCGCCGACGTCCGCGACACGGCCGAGGGCTTCCGCGCCGCGGCCGCCGCCCCGGCCGACTGGAACCGGGTCGTCGAGCTGCGCAACGGCATCACCGACAGCGCCTCCCGGATCCCCTTCCGCCGCTGGGTCGAGGTCGCCCTGCACCACGTCGACCTCGACTGCGGCTACGAGCTGGAGGACCTCCCCGACGAGTTCGTCGGGCGCGAGATCGACTTCCTCGCCGAGCGCTTCACCACCATGGGGAACGTGCCCCGGACCGTCCTGTGGGCACAGGACGGTCGCACCTGGACGACCGGTGCCGCCTCCGACGAGGAAGGCGTCGTCGTCACCGGCCCCGCTCCCGACCTGCTCGGCTGGCTGGCCGGCCGCCGCGACGGCTCGGCCCTGAAGACCGAGGGCGGCCCGCTCCCCCAGCTCCCGCCGCTGTAGCCCCGGGTTCACCGGGACCGGTGTCGGCGGCCGGGGCTAGGCTGAGGCCATGACGTACAGCGGAGCGGTGAGGGTGGGCGGTCCGGCCGACGTCCACGAGCTGAAGGACCTGATGATCTCCAAGGTCGCGGTCGGCCCGATGGACAACAACGCGTACCTGCTGCGCTGTCGGGCCACCGGCGCCCAGCTGCTCGTCGACGCGGCCAACGACGCGGAGACCCTGCTCACGCTGATCGGTGACGACGGCATCTCCGCCGTCGTCACCACGCACCGGCACGGCGACCACTGGCAGGCCCTGGCCCAGGTCGTCGCCGCCACCGGCGCGACCACCTACGCGGGCGCGTACGACGTGGAGGGCATCCCGGTCGCCACCGACGTCCCGGTGGAGGACGGCGACACGATCCGCGTGGGCGAGGTCGAGCTCACCGCCCGCCGGCTCGTCGGCCACACCCCGGGCTCGATCGCGCTCGTCTACGACGACCCGCACGGCCACCCGCACCTCTTCACCGGCGACTGCCTCTTCCCCGGCGGGGTCGGCAACACCTGGAAGGACCCGGAGGCCTTCGCGAGCCTCCTGCACGACGTGGAGACCAAGCTCTTCGCCGCACTGCCGGACGAGACCTGGGTCTACCCCGGCCACGGCAAGGACACCACGCTCGGTGACGAGCGCCCCCACCTCCCGGAGTGGCGCGAGCGCGGCTGGTGAGCCGGCCGGCGCCGAAGCGCCCCCGGTGACGCCGGGGGCACTCCCGTACGCCCCCGTAACCCGGACGGCGGGCGGGTAGTTGGCGGCACATGCACCCCAGTCACACTCCGTCGCCGCCGGCGGCCGCCCGTCCGCCGTCGATGGCGCGGCTCGCCGGCGCCTCGCTCGTCGGCACCGCCATCGAGTTCTTCGACTTCTTCGTCTACGGCACGGCCGCCGCCCTCGTCCTCGGGCCGCTCTTCTTCCCGACGTTCTCCCCGCTCGCGGGGACCCTCGCCGCCTTCGGCACCTTCGCCATCGGCTTCCTCTCCCGCCCCATGGGCTCGGTCCTCTTCGGGCACATCGGGGACCGGCACGGGCGCCGGCCGGTGCTCTTCGCCTCGCTGCTGCTCACCGGCTGCGCCACCGTCGCCGTCGGCTGTGTCCCCACGTACGACGCCATCGGTGTCGCCGCTCCCCTGCTGCTGCTCCTGCTCCGCTTCCTCCAGGGGCTCGGCCTCGGCGGCGAATGGGGCGGCGCCGTCCTGCTGACCGCCGAGCACGCCCCGCCGCACCGCCGCGCGCTGTGGGCGAGCTTCCCGCAGATCGGCCCGGCGGTCGGCTTCCTGCTGGCGAACGGGGTGATGCTGGCGCTCACCGCGGGCCTGAGCGACGCCGACTTCCGCTCCTGGGGGTGGCGGGTGCCGTTCTGGGCGGCGGGCCTGCTCGCCGCCCTCGGCCTGCTGCTGCGCTCCTCGCTCGCGGAGACCCCGCAGTTCGAGGAGCTGTCCGCGTCCGGGCGGCGGGCGAACGCGCCGCTCGCCGAGGTCGCCCGCGACCACTGGCGGCTGGTGCTGCTGACCGCCGGCGCCCTCGCCGTCGGGTACGCGATCTTCTACACGGTCTCCACCTGGGCCCTGGCCTACGGCACCGAGCGGCTCGGAGTGAGCAGCACCGTGATGCTGGTCTGCGTGATGGCCGCGGTGGCGGTGAAGGGCGCCGCGACGCCCTTCCTGGCCCTGCTCGGCGACCGCTGGGGGCGCAGGCCGCTCTGCCTCGCGGGGTGCGCGGCGGCGGCCGTGTGGATGTTCCCGATGGTGGCGCTGCTGCACACCGCGCAGCCCCTGCTGATGTTCCTGGGGTTCCTGGGGGCGCTGCTGGCCTTCATCACCATGTTCGCGGTGGTCGCCGCGTACCTCCCGGAGCTGTACGAGCCCCGGATCCGCTGCACCGGGGCCGCGGTCGGCTACAACCTGGCGGGGGTCCTCGGCGGCGCGCTGACCCCGATCGTGGCCACGACCCTGTCGGAGGGCGGCTCGGGCCCGCCGTGGGGGGTGGCGGCCTATCTGACGGTGGTGGCCCTGGTGAGCCTCGGCTGCTTCGCCCTGCTTCCGGAGACGCTGCCGGAGCGGCGGCCCGAGGAGGCCGTGGAGGGCGCGACCGTCTGACGGGGGCGTACGGAGACGGCGACGGCCGGTCCGGGCGCGATGCCCGGGCCGGCCGTCGCCGTGTCGTGGGAGGGTCAGGCGTCGATGCTGTCCTTGCCGGACTGCTCCGCCGCTTCGGCGGCCGCCTTCTCGGACTGCTTCTTGGAGGCGATCAGGCTGGTGATCGTGGTGATGACCAGGACGCCGCAGATGACCGCGAGGGAGACCGGGATGGAGATCTCGGGGACGTGGACGCCGGACTCGTGCAGCGCGTGCAGCACCAGCTTGACGCCGATGAAGCCGAGGATCACCGACAGGCCGTAGCTGAGGTGGACCAGCTTCTTCAGCAGGCCGCCGATCAGGAAGTACAGCTGACGCAGACCCATGAGGGCGAAGGCGTTGGCGGTGAAGACGATGTACGGGTCCTGGGTGAGGCCGAAGATCGCGGGGATCGAGTCCATCGCGAACAGCACGTCGGTCATGCCGATGGCGAGCATGACGACCAGGAGCGGCGTCATGACCTTCTTGCCGGACTGCACGATGAAGAGCTTGGTGCCGTGGTAGCGGTCCGCGACGCCGAACTTCTTCTCGATGGACTTCAGGAGGCGGTTCTCGTCCCAGTCGTCCTCGTCCTCGTCCGTCATGGCCTCCTTGACGAGCTTCCACGCGGTGTAGATGAGGAAGGCGCCGAAGAGGTAGAAGACCCACGAGAAGCTCGCGATGATCGCGGCACCGGCCGCGATGAAGATCGCCCGCAGGACGAGGGCGATGAGCACGCCGACCAGCAGCACCCGCTGCTGGAGGTGGCTCGGCACGGAGAACTTCGCCATGATCAGGATGAAGACGAAGAGGTTGTCGACGCTGAGCGACTTCTCCGTGATGAAGCCGGCGAAGAACTCTCCGCCCGCCTGTCCGCCGCCCCAGATCGAGACGCCGATGCCGAAGAGCACGGCGAGCACGATCCAGACGACGGTCCAGATTCCGGCTTCCTTGATCGACACGTCGTGGGGCTTGCGCCCGATGAAGAAGTCGACCGCGATCAGGGCGCCCAGACCGAGAATGGTCAGCACCCAGATGGTCATCGATACGTCCACTGCGCCTCCGGCGTCGTACGGCTGATCAGCGTCGTCGCTGCCGGAGGTCTCTTCCACCCGGGGCCGTGACACACGCCCGCCGGGCCGACGCCCCGGGACCGGATGTCCTTGATCCGTCCGTATTGACGGGTACGCCGCGCATGGGGAGTACTCCCCTCCGCTGAGAAAGAGAGTACCCGAAGACCCAAGAGAAGGTAAAGGAAAGGGTAAAGGTGACTCAAAAGCGCAGGTCGGAGTCCTTTACCGCGGCGGGGCGGGATCAGCCGGAATTCCGCCGGCGCGCCTCACCCACCTGGCCGAGCACCTGCCAGAGCACCGCGCTTCCCGGCGGGACCGTCGGCGGCTCGTAGGTCCAGGCGTGGCCGACCCACGGGTCGGCGAGGTGGTCGTCGGGCACCGGCGTGAGCCGGAGCAGCGAACGCCACAGCGGGTCGAGGACCGGCCCGTACGCGGCGGCGTCGGCCCGGTCCGCGACCATCAGCAGGTGGACGCCGACCGAGGGGCCCTCGTCGGCGAGGTAGCGGAGCCGCGTGACGGCCCGGTCGTCGAAGCCGTGCGGGAAGTCGTGGACGACGAGCAGCTGGCGCGCCGGGTCGAAGCCGGGCGGCAGGTCCTCGGACGCGTCGCCGCGCACCGCCATCTGCAGCAGGTCCACCCGCTCGGTGAGCCGGGCGAGGACGTCGGTGACCCCGGCCGCGCCCCGGGCCGGCGGGCCGGCGAGGACCCCGGTCTCGACGAGCGGCGCGAAGGCGGCGGCCCCGCCGCCGGCCGGGTCGAGGACGTGGACGGCGAGGGAGCCCGCGGGGTGGGCGGCGAGCAGCCGGGCGGTGTGGGCGACGGCGCTGTCCAGGGCGAGCCGGCGCAGCTCCGCCTCGTCGAGGAGGCCGGCGGCGGAGGTGCGCCCGGGCCCCGAGTCCACCCAGAGGCCGCGCTCCAGCGGGAGCCGGACCAGGAAGGGGATCCTGAGGGCGCTCCGCTCGGGGACGTGGAGGTCCCCGAGGCGGACCGCCATCGGGGGCTCCTCCGGGGTCCGGTAGGCGTGCCAGACGGGGTTGTCCCAGCGGGCGTAGGCGACGGGCAGGGCGGGTTCGACGACCTCGGACTCGGCGGTGAGCTGCGCGAGGTCCCGGTCGAGGACCTCCTGGGCCCGGCCCATCAGCTCCTCGTGCGTGGCCCGGGCGGCGGCCCGCGCGGCGTCGCCGGCCGCGCCGACCCGGGTGCTCGGGTCGGCGAGGACCTGGTCGACGGCCCGGTCGAGGCGGTGGTCGGCGAAGTCGCGGGCGCTGCGGTAGGCGGCGACGGTCCTGGCCAGGTCCTCGAACATGCCCCACACCTGGTTGTAGAGCCGCTCGTCCATGGTCCACCCGCTGGCGTCCCCGGCGACGGGCGCCGGCCGGGACTCGGCCGACGGCGCGTCCGGCCGCTCGGACGGCGGCTCGGACGGCGGCGGTACGGCTCCGGCACCGGCCGCCGGGGCGGCCGGGCGGCGCCCCGGGTGGGCGTAGCTGATCGTGGTGGTGGAGGAGGAGGGGTCGGCCGGGGCGGTCTCGGGGACCGGCGGCGGCACCGGGGCGACGGCGGGGGCGAGCGCGTCCAGGACGGCGGCGGCGAGGTCGGCGGCGGCCGGTGCGCCCTGGTCGGCGAGGAGTTCGGCGAGCCCGCCCTCGTACCCCTGCCCGACCGCGCGGACCTTCCAGGTGCCCTGGCGGCGGTAGAGCTCCAGGGCGACGACGGCGGACTCCCGGTCGAGACCGGTGATGGTGTAGGTGGCGACGGCGGCGCCCGCCGGGTCGGCGACGGTCACGAAGGGGGCGGCGGCGGTGCCGAAGCGGGCCGGGCCGCTCCCGCCCGGCGGCAGCGCGAGCAGCAGGGAGAGCCGGTGCACGGCGTCCGGGAGGGCGGCGAGGTCCACGGCGACGCGGTGCTCGGCCGCGGCCTCGCCGGGCACCTCGACCCCGGGGCGTACGGGGGCGCCGGGGTGGACGATCCACTCGGCGCCGCCGACGCGGCCCCGCTCGTCGCCGAGGGTCGCCCCGGCGACGACCGGGTGTCCGGCGGAGACCCGGAGTTCGAGTCGGGTGTCGGGCAGGGGGTGGTTCTGCCCCCGGACCAGCTCGGCCGTCATCTGGACTCTGTTTCCCCTCGGCGCTTCGGGTCGGTCATGCGGTCGTGGCGCGCTGCCACGGCGTCGTCATGCGGTCGTGCGGTCGTGCGGTCGTGCGGTCACGCGGGACAGCTCCCGGCGGGCCGGTGCCCGTCGGGAGCTGCGGTGCGGCGGCGGGGCGGCGGAGTCCGCCCCGCGGGTCCGCCTACAGGTGGGGCAGGATCGCCGGCATCAGGTCCTGGAAGGTGCGGCCGTTGGCCGGGTTGCCCAGGGCGGTCATCTGCCAGCCGGTGCCGGCCCGGTGCACCTTCGCCATGATCTGCGCGGTGTACTGGCCGCCGCCGTCCAGGGTGTAGCGCGCCAGCTCCTGGCCGTTCGTCTCGTCGACGAGCCGGCAGAAGGCGTTCTGCACCTCCTGGAAGGTCTGTCCGGTGAAGGAGTTCACCGTGAAGACGATCTGGTCGATGTGGACGGGCACCCGCTGGAGGTCGACGAGGATGGCCTCGTCGTCGCCGCCCTGGCCCACGCCGCCCACGAGGTTGTCACCGGTGTGGCGGACGGAGCCGTCGTCGCTGACCAGGTGGCGGAAGAAGACCACGTCCACGGGCTGCTTCTCGGCGAAGAGCACCGCGGAGGCGTCCAGGTCGATCTCCCGGGTGCGGGAGCCGAAGAGCCCCCGGCGCGGCGCGGCCTGCCAGCCGAGCCCCATCCGCACCTGGTTGAGGCTGCCCCCGCCCTGCTTCTCCAGGCTGATGGCCTGCCCCTTGGTCATGTTGACCGTCACGCGCTGCCCCTCTCGTCGTTGTGGCAGCACCCTACGCAGGACCACTGACAACGTGCCGGGCGCGGCCCGGTTTTGTGTCGGTCTTGCAACACACCGGGCCGCCACGGGTCACGCCAGTCCCGCCTCCTTCATCTGCCGCAGCTCCTTCTTCAGCTCGGCGACCTCGTCCCGCAGCCTGGCGGCCACCTCGAACTGCAGCTCCGCGGCGGCGGCGCGCATCCGCTCGGTCATCTCCTCGATGACTCCGGCCAGTTCGGCGGCGGGGCGGTCGCCGAGCTCCAGCGTCGAGCCGGCCTTGGCGCCCGCCTTGCCGGCCTTCGCCGCCTTCGGGGCGTGCGCGGCGAGCGAGGGCACCGGGGACTTGGCGCCCTTGCCGTCCTTGCCCTGCCGGTAGCCGGTGCCGAGCAGCTGCTCGGTGTCGACCTCCTCGCGGGCGATGGTGGCGACGATGTCGTTGATCTTCTTGCGGAGCGGCTGGGGGTCGATCCCGTGCTCCTTGTTGTAGGCGACCTGCTTCTCGCGGCGCCGGTTGGTCTCGTCGATGGCCTGGGCCATGGCGGGGGTGATGGTGTCGGCGTACATGTGGACCTGGCCGGAGACGTTGCGCGCGGCGCGGCCGATGGTCTGGATGAGGGAGGTCCCGGAGCGCAGGAAGCCCTGCTTGTCGGCGTCGAGGATGGCGACGAGGGAGACCTCGGGGAGGTCGAGGCCCTCGCGGAGCAGGTTGATGCCGACGAGGACGTCGTACTCGCCGGAGCGCAGCTCGCGCAGCAGCTCGATGCGGCGCAGGGTGTCGACGTCGCTGTGGAGGTAGCGGACCTGGATGCCGAGCTCCAGGAAGTAGTCGGTGAGGTCCTCGGCCATCTTCTTGGTGAGGGTGGTGACGAGGACGCGCTCGTCCCGCTCGGTGCGCAGCCGGATCTCGTGGACCAGGTCGTCGATCTGGCCCTCGGTGGGCTTGACCACGACCTCGGGGTCGACGAGGCCGGTGGGGCGGATGATCTGCTCGACGAAGCCGTCGCCCCGGGAGAGTTCGTAGGTGCCGGGAGTGGCGGAGAGGTAGACGGTCTGGCCGATCCGCTCCTGGAACTCCTCCCACTTCAGCGGGCGGTTGTCGAGGGCGGAGGGGAGCCGGAAGCCGTGGTCGACGAGGGTCCGCTTGCGGGAGGCGTCGCCCTCGTACATGGCGCCGATCTGGGGCACGGTGACGTGCGACTCGTCGATGACGAGGAGGAAGTCGTCGGGGAAGTAGTCGAGGAGGGTGTTGGGCGGGGAGCCGGGCTCGCGGCCGTCGAAGTGCATCGAGTAGTTCTCGATGCCGGAGCAGGAGCCGATCTGGCGCATCATCTCGATGTCGTAGGTGGTGCGCATGCGCAGACGCTGGGCCTCCAGCATCTTGCCCTGCTTCTCCAGCTCCTTGAGGCGGCCGTCGAGCTCGCGCTCGATGTCGTTGACGGCCCGCTCCATGCGCTCGGGGCCGGCCACGTAGTGGCTGGCGGGGAAGACGTACAGCTGCTCGTCGTCGCTGATGATCTCGCCGGTCAGCGGGTGGAGGGTGGAGAGCGCCTCGATCTCGTCGCCGAACATCTCGATGCGGACGGCGAGCTCCTCGTACACGGGGAAGATCTCGATGGTGTCGCCGCGGACCCGGAAGGTGCCGCGGGTGAACGCGAGGTCGTTGCGCGTGTACTGGATGTCGACGAAGCGGCGGAGGAGCTGGTCGCGGTCGATCTCGTCGCCGACCTTGAGCGGGACCATGCGGTCCACGTACTCCTGCGGGGTGCCGAGGCCGTAGATGCAGGAGACCGAGGCGACCACGACGACGTCCCGGCGGGTGAGCAGGGAGTTGGTGGCGGAGTGGCGCAGCCGCTCGACCTCCTCGTTGATCGAGGAGTCCTTCTCGATGTAGGTGTCCGACTGGGGGACGTACGCCTCGGGCTGGTAGTAGTCGTAGTACGAGACGAAGTACTCGACCGCGTTGTTGGGCAGGAGCTCGCGGAACTCGTTCGCCAGCTGGGCGGCCAGGGTCTTGTTCGGCGCCATGACCAGGGTGGGGCGCTGGAGCTTCTCGATCATCCAGGCCGTGGTGGCCGACTTGCCGGTGCCGGTGGCGCCGAGGAGGACGACGTCCTTCTCGCCGGCGCGGATGCGCTTGTCCAGCTCGGCGATGGCCGCCGGCTGGTCACCGCTCGGCTGGTAGGGGGAGACGACCTCGAAGGGCGCCACCGAACGTTCGATCTTGGAAACGGGCCGCATGCCACCACCGTACGACCCGCCACCGACAGTCGGGTGCTGATCGGCGCCTCACCAGTCCTGGGAGCCATGGCCGCCGCGCGGGACGGACCTCCGGAAGCCGCGTCCGCCGGAACGGGCGGTCCGGTTCGCGGGCCGGCCGTAGCCGGGGACGTGCCGGGGGGCGGGGACGCCGGGGCGGTACGGGGAGCGGGCCGGGGTCCGCTGCCAGTCCGGGTCGCCCATGACGAGCAGCGGGTCGAACATGACGACGACGGCCGCGAGGATGAGGAAGACCGCCGGGCCGATCAGCATGGGCAGCAGCATCGACCCCGTGGTGGCGCCGGTGGGCGCGGCGGAGGCGGCGTGCAGGTGGACGCTGACGGCCGCCATGGCGGTGTAGTGCATGCCGCTGACGGCGACGCCCATGACGAGGCTGGCCCCGAGGCTGGCGAGGAAGCCGTGGACGGAGACCGCCGCCCAGAGGGCGGTGGTGGCGGCGACGACGGCGATGACCACGGAGAGGGCCACGGTCAGGGTGTCGTACTCGATCCGGCCGGGCAGCCGCATCCCTGCCATGCCGAGGTAGTGCATGGTGGCCACGCCGAGACCCGTGATGGTGCCGCCGGTGACGAGGGTGAGCGCGGTGGCGCCCCGGTAGCCGACGATGAAGATGCCGATGCCGACCATGACGATGGCGACGGCGAGACTGGCGAAGGTGATCGGCCGGTCGTAGTCGATCGGCGCCTGCTCGACCGTGAAGCCCATCATGGCGATGAAGTGCATCGTCCAGATGCCGGTGCCGATGGAGGTGGAGCCGAGGGCCAGCCAGCCGGCCTTGAAGGAGTCCCGGTGACGCAGCGAGCGGGTCGTGCATCTCAGCCCCAGGGCGCCGCCGAGGCAGGCCATGAGGAAGGCCGCCACCGGCGTGACGACCCCGTAGCTGAATCCGTCGACCGTGCCCTGCATGAGCGTGTGCCCTCCCACCCCTGGCGCATGGACGTCCGAAAACAGTCGGTACCGCTGGGTAGTACTACCGGGGCGAGATTATGGCCCGCCGAGGGTTCCGCGGGCACCTGACCGGCGATTTTCCGGTCGTGAGACCGGAGCGAGACCGGTCCGTGACCTCGGGAGGGGGTCCCGCCGCCGGATCGCCGCCGAACGACCGTTCTGGCTGACGGACGTCGGCGGGGCGTGACCGGAAAAGGGCGTCCGGCCCCGGCTGTCGGTGCCGGGCCGTACGGTGAGGGCATGGACATCGAGGACGGACCGCGCGGCCCGCGCGCCGAGTGGGCGGTGGTGGAGAGCGGCATCGGCCCGCTCTTCCTGGCGGCCACCGGGCGGGGGCTCGTGCGGGTCGGGTTCCACGCGGGCCGGGACCGCGGCGCGCGGATGCCGGAGCGGCTGGCCGAGCAGCTGGGCGGCCCGGCCGTCGAGTGCGCCACGGGGCTGCTCGCCGAGCCGGCGCGGCAGCTGGAGCGGTACTTCGCGGGGGCGCTGCGCGCGTTCGACCTGCCGCTGGACTGGTCGCTGACGACCGGCTTCAACCGCCAGGTGCTGCGCGAGCTGGCCACCGGCGTCCCGTACGGGACGGTGGTCGGGTACGGCGAGCTGGCGCGGCGCGTCGGCCAGCCGGCGGCGGCGCAGGCGGTGGGGGCGGCGATGGGCGCCAATCCGCTGCCGGTGGTGGTGCCGTGCCACCGCGTGGTGGAGAGCGACGGCGGGCTCGGCGGCTTCGGCGGCGGCCTGGAGACCAAGCGAAGACTGCTCGCCCTGGAGGGCGTGCTGCCGGAACCGCTGTTCTGAGCGGCTCCGGGTCCCGGACCGCGCCGTCCGCCGGGGAGGCGGGGCCGCCCGGGGTTTCCGTTCCCCGCCGTTCCCCTCGGGTGCGCGGGCTGGCACACTCCGGTAGTGACCGAAACGCCCGACGCCCCTGACATCCTCGTGCCCGGAGAGACCGCCGCGCCGCTCTCCCCCGCCACGCTGCCGGCGCTGCGCCGGCGGGTCCAGGCCGTGCTCGTCGCCACCCAGATCCTCGGCGGTCTCGGGATCGCCACCGGAGTCGCGCTCGCCGCCGTCCTCGCCACCGAGGTGAGCGGTACGGACGCGCTGGCCGGGCTCGCCTCGACGGCGACGGTCGCCGGGCCCGCGCTGCTCGCGATGCCGCTGGCGGCGCTGATGGCGCGGCGGGGGCGGCGGGCCGGTCTGGTGCTCGCCTATCTGCTGGGCGCGCTGGGCGCCGGTGTCGCGGTGCTCGGCGCGGTCCTCGACAGCTTCCCGCTGCTTCTCGTGGGTCTGGTGGGCTTCGGCGCGGGGTCCTCGGCCAATCTGACGGCCCGGTTCGCGGCCGCCGACCTGGCGCCGCCGGACCGCCGGGCGCGGGCCATCTCGACGGTGGTCTGGGCGACCACGATCGGCGCCGTCCTCGGCCCGAACATCGCGGCGCCGGCCGGGCGGAGCGTCGCGGGCCTCGGCATACCCGTGGCCGCGGGCCCGTTCCTGTGGGCCGCGGTGGTCTTCGTGGTCTCGGCGCTGGTCGTGGCGGTGCTGCTGCGGCCCGATCCGCTGCTGACGGCGCGGGCGCTGGCCGCCGCGGACGGGAGCGGGGCGGACGACCGGCCCGAGGGCCGGTCCCTGCGGGCCGGGCTGCGGGCGGTCCGCGCGTCGCCGCAGGCCCGGATCGCCCTGGTCACGGTGGTCGCCTCGCAGACGGTGATGGTGTCGATCATGTCGATGACGCCGGTGGCACTCACCCACCACGGGGCCGGCATCGAGCTGATCGGCCTCGTCATCAGCGTGCACATCGCGGGCATGTACGCGTTCTCGCCGGTCATGGGCTGGCTCTCGGACCGGCTCGGCCGGCTCGCGGTGATCGGGCTCGCGGTCGGTCTGCTCGGGGTCGCGGCGCTGCTCGCCGGCACCGCGGGCGCGAGCCACACCCGGGTCGCGGCGGGTCTGTTCGTCCTGGGGCTCGGCTGGTCGGCCGGGCTGGTGTCGGGCTCGGCGCTGCTGACGGACTCGGTGCCGCAGGCGGCGCGGGCGGCCGTCCAGGGCCTGTCGGACACGGCGATGAACACGGCGGCGGGCCTCGGCGGCCTGCTGGCCGGAGTGATCGTCTCCAAGGCGGGCTACGGTCCGCTCAACGCGATCGCCGCCTGTCTGCTGCTGCCGATGGCGGCCCTGGCCCTGCGGGGCGTGCTCCGCAGGGCCTGACCGGCGCCCGGGTCAGGGCAGGGTGATGTGGTACGCCTTGCGCAGCGTCTCGTGGACGGTCCAGGTGGTCCGGTCGCCCTCGCGGAGCACACAGGCGTCACCGGGCCCGATCTCCATCGTGGCGCCGCCCTCGACGGCGACGGTGGCCCGGCCGCCGACGACGACGAAGAGCTCGTTCGCCTCGGTGTCGGTGACGACGCCGGGGGTGATCTGCCAGATGCCGCGCAGCTGCTTGCCGTCGGCGGACTCCCACAGCACCTTGCCGGACACCTCAGGGGTGCCGGACACGATCTGGGCGGGGTCGAGCGGGTCGGCTTCCAGCTCGGCGTCGGGGATGTGGACGGCGAAGGAGGGGAGGTCGTGAGTCGTCATGGGCGGTGACTGTAGCCGGGTCCCGGAGTGGCGGGTGCGTCCGGGAGGGGCGGAAGGAATCCCTCCGTCCACCGCTCTGACCAGGCACGTTACCGATCCGGACGGCAAGCGACGGATTCCGCACCGAGGCCTTGCCCGCCGCCGAAGCGGGTCCCGCCCCGCCCGGGCGCGCGGCGCCGGGTGCCGGAGAACCGAATCCGTACCCCCCTCGCACCCTCGTGCGAAAGGGGGGTGGCGGCAGATCGCCAGAGGTGTTTGGGGGGCGGGCGGGCGCGCCAGGAATGGACCATGACCACGACCACACTGGTGTCCGAAGAGGTGCGGGACGCGCTCCGCGAGGGCCGGCCCGTCGTCGCCCTCGAATCGACGATCATCGCCCACGGCCTGCCGCGCCCGCGGAACCTCGCCGTGGCCGTGGAGCTGGAGGAGTCGGTACGGGCGGAGGGCGCCGTGCCGGCCACCATCGCCGTGCTCGACGGCGTGGCGCGGATCGGCCTCGACCGGGCCGGGCTGACCCGGATCGCGGAGGACCCCTCGGTCCGCAAGCTCGGCCACCGCGACCTGGCCCCGGCGCTCGCCACCGGCGCCACCGGCGCGACGACGGTCTCCGCGACGGCCCGGCTCGCCGACGCGGCGGGCATACGGGTCTTCGCCACCGGCGGCCTCGGCGGAGTGCACCGCGAGTGGCACGAGACCCAGGACGAGTCCGCCGACCTGCGGCTGCTCGCCGAGGTGGGCCTCACGGTGGTGTGCGCGGGCGTGAAGTCGATCCTCGACGTCCCGGCCACCCTCCAGCGCCTGGAGACGCTGGGCGTCACGGTCGCCGGGTACGGCACCGAGACCTTCCCCGGCTTCTACCTCTCCTCCTCCGGCGAGCCGGTCGACTGGACGCTGCGGACCCCGGAGGAGGTCGCCGCGGTCATACGCGCCCGGGAAGCGCTCGGCCGGCCCTGGTCCGCGCTGGTCGTCGCCCATCCGGTGCCCGAGGCGGAGCAGCTGGACCCGGCACTGCACGACCGGGTGCTGGCGCGGGGCCTCGCCGAGCTGAAGGAGAAGGGCATCACCGGGCAGGCCGTCACCCCCTTCCTCCTGGAGTACCTGACCACGCACACGGACGGCGCGTCCCTGGAGGCCAACCTGGCGGCGGTGCGGGGCAACGTCCGGCTCGCGGCCCGGATCGCGGGGGCGTACGCCGCGGGCGAGCGGTGACGGCGGCCGGCGGGCCGGCACCGGGCGGGGCGCTGCTGGTCGTCGGGGACGTCGTCACGGACGTGGTGGCCCGGCACCGGGGGCCGCTCGCTCCCGCGACGGACACGGCGGCCTCCATCCGCACCCTGCCGGGCGGCGCGGGGGCCAACGCGGCTTGCTGGGCGGCCCGTTCGGGACACCAGGACGTGCGGCTGCTCGGCCGGGTCGGCGCGGAGTCGGCCGCCTGGCACGGGCGCGAGCTGACCGGGGCGGGCGTCCGCCCGCTCCTCGTGCCGGATCCCGAGGTGCCCACGGCCACCGTGATCGCCCTGGTGGACCCGGCGGCCGAGCGGACCTTCCTGACGGACAGCGGCGCCGTGCTCCGCCTCTGCCCCGACGACTGGTCCGCCGGACTCCTCGACGGCGTGGCCGCCCTGCACCTCTCCGGCTATCTGTTCTTCGCCCCGCCGAGCAGGGCGGCCGCCCTGCTCGCCCTCAGGGACGCCCGGGCGGCCGGAATACCGGTGAGCGTGGACCCGGCGTCCGCCGGCTTCCTGGCGGAGCTGGGCCCGGAGCGGTTCCTCGCGGCCGTGGAGGGCGCCTCCGTGCTGCTGCCCAACGCCGACGAGGCCCGGCTGCTCACCGGCGCCCCGGACGCGGAGGCTGCGGCCCGGGCACTGAGCCGGCGCGTCCCGCTCGCGGTCGTGACCCTGGGCGCGGACGGCGCACTGATCGCCGAGGGCGGCACGGTCACCGCCCGGGTCACGGCCCCGGTCGTGCCGCCGGAGCGACGCCTGGACTCGACGGGCGCGGGCGACGCGTTCACGGGCGCGTTCCTCGCGGCGCGGCTCGCGGGCGCGGACCCTGCGGAGGCGGCGCGGGCGGGGTGCGCGGCGGGCGCCGAAGCGGTGACCCTGGTGGGCGGCAGACCGCCCTCGGACCGCCCGTCGTCAGTCTGAGCCGAGGTCCCCGAGCCCGGTCCAGGCCGGGTGCCGCGGGTCGTCGGCCCGGACGACGACGTCGGCGGTCCCGGCCGGATCGACCTCCGTCTCGTACCGGGCGAAGGCGGGCAGCGCCCAGGGCTCCCCGGTGCGCCGCGCGAGGGCACCGGGCGACAGCCGCAGATGGACGGTCAGATCGAAGGGGAACCAGTGGCCGAGGAGGAACGGCCCGTGCAGCAGCAGGACGCCGCCGGGCGGCAGCGTCACATACGGACTCCGGGTCGCCCGGTCCTTCACCGGATCCCACAGATCGGGCAGCACCCGCCCGTCGCCGCCCGGCTCCAGCGGGGTGAACACCTCGCGCCACAGGGCCCCGGTGTCGGTCCAGCCGTCGTAGTACGCGTCGGGGTCCTGTCGGCCGTGCTCGTACCGCAGCGACGCGGGCCGCAGAAACCCCTGGGTGCCGGCGACGTGCACGGGGCGTCCGCGGTCCCGCAGCTGCTCCGCGAGCAGCCCGGCCAGCTCCGCGCCCCCGGCGGCCGGGGCCCCGTCGACGGCGATCTTCAGCCGGTCGCCGCCGTCACCCGGCGCGAGCCGGTCCACGTGCCGGGCCAGCCGTCCGGCCATCCGGCCCCAGGTGATCGCCTCGTATCGCATCCCACCCATTCTGCCCCGCGCGCTCCCCCGGCTTGACCTTGCCACTGGCGTCACGGTTCCAGCATCGTCCGCATGAACACCACCGACTCCTCCGTCACCCCCGGCTCCTCCGTCACCCCCGTCACCTCCGACACCTCCGACACCTCCGTCTCCCCCAGGGTCGTCCTCGTCACCGGCGCGGGCACCGGCATCGGCCGGGCCACCGCCCGTGCCTTCGCCCGGCGGGGCGCGACCGTCGTCGCCGTGGGCCGCAGGCCCGAGCCCCTGCGGGAGACCGCCGCCGAGGCCCCCGGCGCGATCCACCCGCTCCCCGCCGACATCACCGCCGAGGGCGCGCCCGAGGCGCTCGTCCACCGCGTGCTCGCCGACCACGGCCGCCTCGACGTGCTGGTCAACAACGCGGGCATCGCCGGCGGCGGCCCCCTGGGCACCCTCGACCGGGCCGGGATCGCGCCCCTCCTCGAGACGAACCTGATCGCGCCGGTGCTCCTCACCCAGGCCGCGCTCCCCGCGCTGCGCTCCTCCGGCGGCGTGGTCGTGAACGTGACGACGACCGTCGGCCAGCGCGGCTGGCCGGACAACTCGGTCTATCCGGCGACCAAGAGCGCCCTGGAGACCCTGACCCGCTGCTGGGCCGTCGAACTCGCGCCCGCCGGCGTCCGGGTGGTGGCGGTCGCCCCCGGCGCGATCGAGACCCCGATCGCCGACCACATGGGCCTCGGCCCGGAGCGGCGCGCGGCCGTCCGGGCCTGGCAGCTCGCCCACACCCCGCTCGGGCGGATCGGCCGGCCCGAGGAGGTCGCCTGGGCGATCACCGCGCTCGCCGACCCCGAGGCCGCCTTCCTCACCGGCACCGTGCTCCCGGTCGACGGGGGCGCGCTCGTCGCGTGATACGACTGGGCGGATGCGCATCGGTGAACTGGCCCACAGGACAGGCGTGTCGGCGCGGTCCCTGCGCCACTACGAACAGGCGGGCCTGATCGCCTCGGACCGCGCGGCCAACGGCTACCGGGTGTACGAGGAGGCCTCGGTGGTCCGCGTCGCCAACATCCGGTACCTCCTCGGCGCCGGGCTCACCCTCGACGACGTGGCGGCCTTCCGCTCCTGCCTCGACGGGGACCTGCCGTCGGTGCGCCCCTCCGCCCGCGGCCTGGAGATCGCCCGCGAGCGGCTCGCCGTGCTCGACGCCCGCATCGCCGCGCAGACGGCGGCCAGGGACCGGCTGGCGGCGGCCCTCGCCGCCCGGTACGACGGTGACGCGACCCCCGCCGTAATGCCATGATCTGACGGTCCGAAGGATCTTCGGGCGGTCGGGAACGGCGACTCGGGGGAGGACCACGCCATGGACGTGGCGCTGATAGCGGTGGCGGGCACGCTTCTCGGCGTGATCGCCACCCACTGGTTCCAGGGACGGACGACCCTGCGCACGGCCGCGCTCGCCCGGAACGAGCAGCTCCGCCAGGAGCGGATCGCCACCTACAGCGCCTTCGCGGGCGCCGTCGTCGAGTACCGGCACAGCCAGAACGACCGCTGGTTCCGGGCCGTCGAGGAGCCCGGCTCGGAGGAGGCCGAGGAGTCGCGGCACGCCTCCTACCGCCAGCGGACCGCCGCCCGGCAGGCCCTCTTCCGCGTCCAGCTGGTCTGCGACGACGCCGACCTGCGCAGGCTCGCCGAGGCCGCCTTCGACGAGACGCACTGCATGCACGAGGCGGTCGGCACGGCCGACCGGGCCCGCCGCTCCGACCAGGCGAAGGAAGCCCTCGCCCGGTTCGTCGCCGCCGCCGCGCCCGGACTCCGCTGAGGACGGCGGCCATGGACCTCGTCGCCCCCGTCGTCGTCGAGCCGCTGCGCCGCCGCCGCTGCTCGGAGTGCCGGCAGGGTCCGCTGGAGCGGATGATCGTCGAGTACAACCAGCCGGTCTGCCTGGACTGCGCCGACCTCGGCCACCTCGTCTTCCTGCGCCGGGGCGACACCGCGCTCACCCGGCGGGCCCGCGAACAGAGCGCCCTGTGGGCGGTGGTGGTACGCCACAACCGGCGCCGCACCCGCTACGAGCGCCAGGGGCTGCTCGTCGAGGAGGCGGCCCTGGCCCGGGCGGAGACGGCCTGCCTCGCCGACGCGGAGGCCCGGGCGCGGCGCCGGGCCCGGGACGCGGAGCGGCGCGCCGTGCGGGACGCCGGGGTCACCGAGGCCCTGCGGGCGGAGATCCTGCGGCTCTTCCCCGCGATGCCGCCGGAGCGGGCGGCCGAGATCGCCGTCCACGCCTCCGCGAAGGGCAGCGGCCGGGTGGGCAGGACGGCCGCGGGACGCGCCCTCGACCGGGGCGCCGTGACGGCCGCGGTCCGCGCCTCGGTGCGGCACCTGGACACGCCGTACGACGCGCTGCTGATGTCCGGTGTCCCCCGTCATCAGGCCCGTACCCGGGTCTCCGCCGCCATCGAGACGGTGCTGCGCGCCTGGCGCGCGCCGCGGTCCGGACACGGGGACGCGCCCGGCGTGACGGGCACGACGGGCGCGGAGGGGACGCCGGGCCGGGCTGACCGCTGACGGCTCGGACGTCAGCGGGGCCGGCTCCGGCGTGGCAGGTCCGGGTCAGACCTGGTCGCCCGCGCGGCGGGCGCGGCGGTACATCAGCGCGCCGCCGAGGAGGAGCGCGGCGCTGCCCGCGGCGGCGTAGCCGACGGAGTCGCTGCCGGTGGCGGCGAGCACGACCCGCTCGGTCTCGCCCTGCGGGGCCGGGGCCGGGGCGGGCGCCGGGACGGCCGGCTTCTCCTGCTCGGCGACCGGCTTCGGCGGCAGGTTGCGCACCGGGGTCTGCGGGCGCGGGGTCGGAATCTCGACCTGCGGCTGCTCGGGCGTGCTCGGGGCGTTGACCCCGGTGTTGCCGACGGCCGGGTTGCCGACGCCCACGACGTTGACCGAGTTGCCGACGACGTTGACCGGCAGGTCGATCGGGAGCTGGAGGCCGTTCCCGGACAGCACGCCCGGGGAGCCCTCGGCGTGGCTCTCGGCGGTGGCCCCGCCGCCGTTGACGGCCCCGCCGTCGGACGAACCGCCGCCGTGGGTCTGCTCGCCGCCGCGCGGGGTCACGGCCTCGTCCTTGTGGGTGCGGCCGGGGCCGCCGTCCCGATGCTCCCCGGCCGGGGCCGAGGTGTTGGCACAGGCGTTGCCCGCGGCCGGGTTGAGCAGCCCGACGACGTTGACCGTGTTCCCGCAGAGGTTGACCGGTACGTGGACCGGCAGCTGGATCGTGTTGCCGGAGCCCACTCCCGGGGAGCCGACCGCGGCGCCCTCGGCACCCGAGTCCGCGTGGGCGGCGCCCGCCGACAGCGCGAGCGCACCACCCGTGACCAACAGTGTGGCCAGACCACTTCGGCGCATCTGCCTCATGGCTTCCTGCCTTCCGGAGTTGCACGGGCGATTGCCCGTACCGGAATAAACGCGACGAACGCGTCTGCCGGATCCGGCCGTTGACGGGTTTCACTCCTTCGAGGGAGGCGCCGTTCGAGTGGTGACCCCGGACGGGCCCTCGCGGCCGAGGAGTTCGGTGAGGGCTCCGACCGGGTCGGCGTCGGGTGTGCCGCGCGGCCACCAGTCCTCGCGGCCGCCATCCGATTCGTACGGGTACCACAGGCCGTCCTTGCCCAGCCGGAGTTGGAGCGAGGAGGTGGAGAGGTGGTTGCGCCAGGGACGGAAGGCCGGGAAGTCGGCGGCGAGGAGGGCGGGTCTGGCGCGGTCGAAGGGACCGGCCGGCGGGTCCCAGGGCTCCTCCAGGACCGCGAGGCCCTCCGCGCCGCCCTGGCGCCAGGCGGCGACGGCGCGGGCGAGGTCGGTGGGGGTGCGGTCGAGCGCGTCGGACAGGTCGCGGTAGAGCGCCCGGGTCGAGGCGGTGAGTCCGGAGCCGGGGTGCGCGGCGGCGAGCCGGACCGCGTCCTGCCAGGGGGTGAGGTCGGCGACCGGGTCGTGGCCGGTGGCCAGGAAGGCGTGGGCGCGGGCGGCGGCCTCGCCCGCGAGCAGGTCGAGCGCCAGCGGGTCCGGGGCGTGCGGGTCCGGTGGGAAGACGGCGGGCCGCCCCGGCCGGTCGGGGAGCGGCAGCGGCGGGGGCAGCGGCGGCACGGGCCCGGCGGCGAGCACCTCGCGGGCGGGCACGGCGGGGAGGACGGGCGCGGTGGCGGTGGTCTCGGCGGCGGAGCGGGCGGCGTTGCGCCGCGAGAGTTCGGCGAGGAGTTCGCCCTCGCCCCGGCCGCGCATCAGGAAGAGGACGAAGGGGTCCTCGTCGAGGAGGCGGGCGGCCTGGTAGCAGAGGGCGGCGGCGTGCTTGCAGGGGAAACCGTCGTCGGGGCAGGAGCAGTCGGGCAGCAGGTCGCCGGGGGCGGGCAGCAGCCCTTCGACGGCCTCCAGGGCGTGCGGGACCTCCTTGTCGAGGAGCGCGGCCATGTGCTCGGGGCGGGCGGCGGCCTCGTCGAGGAAGAGCTCCCAGCCGTCGTCGCCGAGCGTCCGCATCCGGATCTCGGTGCGGTACGGGCGGATCCGGCTGCCGTGCACATAGGCGACGACCCGGCCGGGGGTGACGGTGATGGCGTCGACGTGGCCGCGCTCCGCGTAGGCCCTGCCCCGGCCGAGGCGGGCCTGGTCGAGGGCGGTGCGCTCCAGGGCGGCCACCCAGGCGTTGCCCCACCAGGTGGCGGCGAAGCGCCCGTCGGCGGCCGCGCGGGGCGGGACGGCCGGGAAGGTGCGGCGGCGGTCGTCGTGGCGGGGGCCGGCTCCGCGCGGCGCGGGGCGGGCGGCCCGGGCTCCGGGGCGGTTCACACGGACCTCCTCAGGGAGACCAGGTCGGCCAGTTCGCGGTCGGTGAGTTCGGTGAAGGCGGCCTCGCCGGAGCCCAGGACGGCCTCGGCCAGGGCCTTCTTGGCGCGGAGCAGTTCGGCGATGCGGTCCTCGACGGTGCCTTCGGTGACGAGCCGGTGGACCTGGACGGGCTGGGTCTGGCCGATGCGGTAGGCGCGGTCGGTGGCCTGGTCCTCGACCGCCGGGTTCCACCAGCGGTCGTAGTGGACGACGTGGCCGGCGCGGGTGAGGTTGAGGCCGGTGCCGGCGGCCTTGAGGGAGAGCAGGAAGACGGGGACCTCGCCGGCCTGGAAGCGGTCGACCATCCGCTCCCGCTCCGCCACCGGCGTGCCGCCGTGGAGGAGCTGGCTCCCGATCCCGCGGGCGGTGAGGTGGTCGGCGAGGAGCCGGGCCATCGTCACGTACTGGGTGAAGACGAGCACGGAGCCGTCCTCGGCGAGGATGGTGTCGAGCAGCTCGTCGAGGAGGGCGAGCTTGCCGGAGCGGCCGGCGAGGCGCGCGGTGCCGCCGCCGCGCGGGGCGTCCTCCTTGAGGTACTGGGCGGGGTGGTTGCAGATCTGCTTGAGCGAGGTCAGCAGTTTCATCACCAGTCCGCGCCGGGCCATCCCCTCGGCGGCCTCGATCAGGCCCAGGGTCTCGCGGACCACCGCCTCGTACAGCGAGGCCTGTTCGCGGCTGAGCGGCACCGGGTGGTCGGACTCGGTCTTGGGCGGCAGTTCGGGGACGATGCCGGGGTCGGACTTGCGGCGGCGCAGCAGGAAGGGGCGGACGAGCCGGGCGAGCCGCTCCACCGCCTCCTCGTTCTCCAGCTCCTCGTGGTTCTCGGCGGCGCGGGCGTGCCGGGAGCGGAAGGCCTTGAGCGGGCCGAGGAGTCCGGGGGTGGTCCAGTCGAGGAGGGCCCACAGCTCGGAGAGGTTGTTCTCCACGGGAGTGCCGGTGAGGGCGACCCGGGCGGGGGTGGGGATGGTGCGCAGCGCCTTGGCGGTCGCGGAGAACGGGTTCTTCACGTGCTGGGCCTCGTCGGCGACGACCATCCCCCAGGGCCGCTCGGCGAGCTGTGCGGCGCGGGTGCGCAGGGTGCCGTAGGTGGTGAGGACGATCCCGCCGTCGAGGTCGCCCAGCTCGCGCGCGGTGCCGTGGAAGCGGCGGACGGGCACGTCGGGGGCGAACTTCGCCGCCTCCCGCTGCCAGTTGCCGAGGAGGGAGGCGGGGCAGACGACGAGGGTGGGTTCGCGGCGGGCCCGGCGCAGGTGGAGCGCGAGGACGGTGACGGTCTTGCCGAGGCCCATGTCGTCGGCGAGGCAGCCGCCGAGGCCGAGCGAGGTCATCAGGTCGAGCCAGGCGAGGCCGCGGAGCTGGTAGTCCCGCAGGGTGGCGGTGAGTCCGGGCGGTGGCGCCGCCGGCTCGGGGCCGGCGAGGAGCCGGTCGCGGAGGACGGCGAGCGCGCCGACGGGCACGGCGGGGACGGTCTCGCCGTCGACCTCGGCGCTGCCGGTGAGGGCGGCGGCGAGGGCGTCGACCGGTTCGAGCAGGCCGAGTTCGCGCTTGCGGGCCTTGCGGACGAGGTCGGGGTCGACGACCACCCAGCGGTCACGGAGCCGTACGACGGGGCGGTGGGCCTCGGCGAGGACGTCCATCTCGCCCTGGGTCAGCGGGTCGCCGTCGAGGGCGAGCTGCCAGTCGAAGCGGAGCAGTTCGGTGGAGTCGAAGAAGCTGGTGCCGTCGGTGGCGGAGCCGGGCGCGGAGCGGGCGGGGCGGACGACTGCGGAGGCGCTGAGGGAGCGGGCCAGGTCGCGCGGCCAGTGCAGGGCGACCCCGGCGTCGGCGAGCCGGGCCGCGGCCGGGCCGAGCAGCTCGTACAACTCGGCCTCGCCGACGGCGAGGACGTCGGGCGCGTCCCGCTCCAGGAGCCGGCCGAGCGGGGGCCAGATCCGGGCGGCCCGGCGCAGCGCGAGGAGGGCGTCGATCCGGGCGCGGGGGCCGAAGTGCTCGCCCTCCCCCGCCCAGAGGGCGGCGGCGTCGATGACGAGGGTCGGGTCGGCGAGGCTGTGCACCTGGAGGATGGCGGCGGCCGCCTGCCTCTCGGGGCCGCCCTCGGCCTCGTCGGCGCTGTCGAACAGCTCGGCGGCGGAGAGGTCGAGGCGGAGCGAGATCCGCACCCCGGCGTCCATGCCGGCGGCGGCCTCGGCGGCCCAGGCACGGGCCCCGGGGAGGTGCTGCGGCGCGGCGGCGGCGAAGGGCGCGCCGACCGCGTGCACGGCCGCGGGGGTACGGGGCAGGGTGTCGGCGACCGCGTCGAGGAAGGCCCGCATCAGGGCCTCCGGATCGGGCAGGGCGAGCGGGCCGGATCCCGCGACGGGCACCGCGTGCGCCTCGTACGGCATCGCGGCGGCGACGGCCCGCAGATGGGCGATGTCCTCGGCGTCGAGCGGTCCGGCCCGCCAGGCGTCCAGGTCGTCGGCGGTGAGCCCGGGCAGCAGCCGGCCGCGGGCCACGAGGTGCAGGGCGTGCAGGGCGGCCGCGCCCCAGCAGGCGGCGGCGGGGTGGGCGGTGGGACGGTGCCGGGCGGCGACGAGCAGGGGTAGGGCGGTGGCCACCGGCAGGGTCACGGCGGGGACCTCGCGGCGGCGGGTGCCGGTGCCGTGCCGGCCGGCCACGGTGATCCGGGTGGGCTCCGCGCCGTCGAGCCCGTCGGGATCGGGCAGGGGCGCGCCGTCGGGCGCCCAGAGGGCGATCCTTCCCTGGCGGGGCAGCGCCGCGGGCAGGAAGACGGCGGCATGGGCCGTCCAGCGCTCCGTCATGTGCCGCCCTCCTCCCCCGGGGTCCACCGGCCGGCGCGGAACGTCCGCGTCGGTACCCCCGACCTTACGGGCGGGGTCCGACAACGGGCGCCGACGTGCGTCCCCCGACCGGCCCAACCCCGGATGACAGCCGCCTCCGACGGCGGGAGGGTGGCCTCGACCAGGGCTTTTCGCCCCCGGGGCTGCCGCCGACCGCCTCGCTCGCCCGATCGAAGGGGATCCGCCATGTCCGTTCGCCGGCGTCTCACGACCGCCACCGGGGCCGTGCTGCTCACGCTCACGGTCGCCGGCTGCTCGGGCCTCGGCCGCACCGCCGTGGGCCCCGTCACGTACGAGACCCGCGGGGAGAAGGTGGTGCGGGTGATGAGCCCGCCGGTGAAGGGCTGCCACCGCCTCCCGCTGGGCGCGACCCGGGTGGAGAACGGCACCCTGATCGACCTGATCCTCTACCGGACCCCGCACTGCCGGGGCGAGGAGCCGATCTACCTGCCCACCAACAGCTCCGACTCCATCGTGCCGGGCACCCTGCCCTGGCGGAGCTACTCGCTCGTGCACTGAGCCCGGCCGCCGACGCCGTTCCCTTCGCCTCCGTGCGGGTACATGCTGGAAGTGCCCACAGGGATCCGACGGAAGAGGGCGCCGTCATGCGTACCGGTAGCGAGCCGGTCACCGCGCGCAGCGCGCTGCGGCTGCGGTTCTGGCTGAGTGCCTGGGGAATGGTGTGGGCGGTCTTCGGCACGGTCGTCTTCGTGCTGGTGGGCCGCCCCGGCTGGGCGGTGGCCTGTGCGGTGCTGCTCCTGGTGGTCGCGGCCGACATGACGATGGTCCTGCGCCATCTGCGGCAGGGCCCGCACTGGCAGCCGGGCCGTGACATCCCGCCGTA
Organism: Streptomyces sp. NPDC047974; assembly: GCF_040653375.1. Taxonomy (NCBI): domain Bacteria; kingdom Bacillati; phylum Actinomycetota; class Actinomycetes; order Kitasatosporales; family Streptomycetaceae; genus Streptomyces; species Streptomyces sp. NPDC047974. The sequence continues at coordinate 320,318 of NZ_JBEZNU010000003.1, read as the reverse complement.
CGAGCCGGACCACGGCGACGGCCGCCCCCGGAGCGAGTACACCGGCGACCGGGGCGGCGACGGGTGGCCCTGGCGGCCGGACGAGGGACGGGACCGCGGCGACGGACGGCCCCGGCACCCGGACGACGACGGCCGGGACCGTGGCGACGGCTGAGCCGCGGCGGACCGGGCCGGTCAGTCCTCCGTGCCGAAGCCCGCGGCCTGGACGTACTCGGGCCGGGGGTCGAGCGCGGCGGCGAGCCGGAAGTGCCGGGTGGCCCGGGCCTCCTGTCCGGAGCGCTGGAGGGTACGGGCGAGCGCGAAGTGGGCGAAGGCGTTGTCCGGCTCCCGCTCCAGGACCAGCTCGAACTCCAGCTGCGCGGGCCGCAGCTGGGCGGCGGCGAAGAAGGCCCGCGCCCGCAGCAGCCGTGCCGCGGTGTTCTCCGGGTGCTCGGCGATGACCGAGTCCAGCAGTTTCACGGCACCACGCGGGTCCCGTGCGGCCAGCAGGTGCTCGGCGGCACGGAAGTCGATGACGTGCGTCTCCGGATTTCTCTCGGCCATGAACTGCATCCTTCCCACGATCCGGGTCCCGGACACCGGACGGGTGCCCGGCGTCTAGACGGTTTCGGCCGCCCGGCGCTCCAGCTCCTCCCACACCTTCCGCACCTGCGGCTCCAGCGCGTCGAGCGGGCCGTCGTTGTCGATCACGAGGTCCGCGATCTCCAGCCGGGCCGCCCGGTCGGCCTGCGCCGCCATCCGGGCCTTCGCCTCCGCCTCGGCCATGCCCCGGAGCCGCACCAGCCGGTCGAGCTGCGTCTCGGGCGAGGCGTCGACGACGACCACGAGGTCGTAGAGGGGCGCGAGGCCGTTCTCGGTGAGCAGGGGTACGTCGTGGATCACCACGTCCCCTGGGCCGGCGGCGCTCTCCAGCTCGGCCGACCGGGCGCCGACGAGCGGGTGCACGATGGCGTTGAGCGTGGCCAGTCGCTCCGGGTCGGCGAACACGATGGAGCCGAGTCTCGGCCGGTCGAGGGTGCCGTCCTCGGTGAGGACGGACTCCCCGAAGGCGGCCACGACCGCCGCGAGCCCCTCGGTGCCCGGTTCGACCACCTCGCGGGCGATCCGGTCCGCGTCGATCAGCACGGCCCCGTACGAGACGAGCAGCCGCGACACCTCACTCTTGCCGGCGCCGATGCCGCCGGTCAGGCCAATCTTCAGCATGAGCGGCAGCTTAGGCCCCCGGCTCCGCGGTCCTAGGAGTCGCCCTCCCGCTCGGCGAGGAAGCGCTCGAACTCGCGGCCCAGCTCGTCGGCCGAGGGCAGGTCGACCGGCTCGGCGACCAGGCTGCCGCGGGTCTCGGCGCCGGCCACCGCGTCGTACTGGTGCTCAAGCCCCTGGACCAGGGCGACCAGCTCCTCGTCGCCGGCGCCGATCTGCCGGTCGATCTCGGTCTGGGTGCGGCGGGCCTCGGTGCGCAGGGCGTGGGCGACGCCCGGGAGGACGAGGCCGGTGGCGGCGGTGACGGCTTCCAGGACGGTGAGCGCCGCGTCCGGGTACGGGGAGCGGGCCACGTAGTGCGGCACGTGGGCGGCGACCCCGAGGGTGTCGAAGCCGGCCTCGGAGAGCCGGAACTCGATGAGGGACTGGGCGCTGCCGGGCACCTGGGCCTCGTCGAAGGGGCTGCGGTGGCCGGGCATGAGGTCGGTGCGGTTGCCGTGCGGGGTGAGGCCGACGGGCCGGGTGTGCGGCACGCCCATGGGGATGCCGTGGAAGTTGACGGCGAGCCGTACGCCGAGCCGCTCGACGATCTGGGCGACGGCGGCGGCGAAGCGCTCCCACTCGACGTCCGGCTCGGGGCCGGAGAGGAAGAGGAAGGGGGCGCCGGTGGCGTCCTGGACGAGGCGGACCTCGATCGCCGGGGTGTCGTACCCGGCCCAGCGGTCGCGCCGGAAGGTCAGCAGCGGGCGGCGGGCCCGGTAGTCCACCAGCCGGTCGTGGTCGAAGCGGGCGACGACCTGGTGGGGAAGGGTGTCGAGCACCCGCTCGACGATCTGCTCGCCGGCCTCTCCCGCGTCGATGTAGCCGTCGAAGTGGTACAGCATGACCAGCCCGGTCGACTCCTGCGCCAGCGCCAGGTCGACCACGGCCAGGCCCTTGGCGTCCCATTCGTACAAATCCTGGGGATCAAGCACGGTTACCGCTCCTCCTCGCGTCTCCCGGAAGAACGCCCCGGAGCGCAAGGTCATTCCCGCCAGGACTCGTTCGGGCCGATGTGGCGGAAAAACGACCGGGGCCCGCTCCCCCGGGAGGGAGCGGGCCCCGGTGTACTGCTAGCGACTAGCGCCGCTCAGCGGAGAGCCTGTTCAGCTCTGGCCGCCGGCGAGCTTCTCGCGGAGGGCGGCGAGGGCCTCGTCCGACGCCAGGGCGCCGGCGGAGTCGTCCGACTCCGAGGAGTAGGAGCCACCCGAGATGCCCGCACCGGCGTTGCCGGCGGCCGGGGCGGCAGCGCCCTCGGCAGCGGCGGCCTCGTCGGCCTCGCGGGACTTGATGACCTGGGCCTGGTGCTGCTCGAAGCGCGCCTGCGCCTCGGCGTACTGGGCCTCCCAGGCCTCGCGCTGGGTCTCGTAGCCCTCGAGCCAGTCGTTGGTCTCGGGGTCGAAGCCCTCGGGGTAGATGTAGTTGCCCTGGTCGTCGTAGGACGCGGCCATGCCGTACAGGGTCGGGTCGAACTCGACCGACGCCGGGTCGGCACCGAAGGACTCGTTGGCCTGCTTCAGGGACAGCGAGATCCGGCGACGCTCGAGGTCGATGTCGATGACCTTGACGAAGATCTCGTCGTTGACCTGGACGACCTGCTCCGGGATCTCCACGTGGCGCTCGGCCAGCTCGGAGATGTGGACCAGACCCTCGATGCCCTCGTCGACGCGGACGAACGCACCGAACGGAACCAGCTTGGTGACCTTGCCGGGGACGACCTGGCCGATCTGGTGGGTGCGGGCGAACTGCTGCCACGGGTCCTCCTGCGTCGCCTTCAGCGACAGGGAGACACGCTCGCGGTCCATGTCCACGTCGAGAACCTCGACGGTGACCTCCTGGCCGACCTCGACAACCTCGGACGGGTGGTCGATGTGCTTCCAGGACAGCTCGGAGACGTGGACGAGACCGTCGACGCCACCCAGGTCCACGAAGGCACCGAAGTTGACGATCGAGGACACGACGCCGGAGCGGACCTGACCCTTCTGGAGGGTCGTGAGGAAGGTCTGGCGGACCTCGGACTGGGTCTGCTCCAGCCAGGCGCGGCGGGACAGGACCACGTTGTTGCGGTTCTTGTCCAGCTCGATGATCTTCGCCTCGAGCTCCTTGCCCACGTAGGGCTGGAGGTCGCGGACACGACGCATCTCGACCAGGGAGGCCGGGAGGAAGCCGCGGAGGCCGATGTCGAGGATGAGACCACCCTTGACGACCTCGATGACGGTACCGGTGACGATGCCGTCCTCTTCCTTGATCTTCTCGATGGTGCCCCAGGCACGCTCGTACTGGGCGCGCTTCTTCGAGAGGATCAGGCGGCCTTCCTTGTCCTCCTTCTGGAGAACAAGGGCCTCGATCTCGTCGCCGACCTTGACGACCTCGTTCGGGTCGACGTCGTGCTTGATCGAGAGCTCGCGGCTCGGGATGACACCTTCGGTCTTGTAACCGATGTCGAGCAGGACCTCGTCCCGGTCGACCTTCACGATGACGCCGTCGACGATGTCGCCGTCGTTGAAGTACTTGATCGTCTCGTCGATCGCGGCGAGGAAGGCTTCCTCGTTACCGATGTCGTTGACCGCAACCTGCGGGGTGGTGGCGGTGGTCTCGGTGCTGCTCGTCATGTGGGAAAGGGCTCCGGTTACGGACAGAAAGTCGTAGGTACTGCTACGCCGAGAGCCCGTATCGCACTGAAGAAGCCGGACAGCTGATGAAGCGCCTTCCGGAGACCGGGGGCGCCTCGAAAACCGAGGGGACTGCAACAGGTGCGAGCGCGGCCTGCTCCGTCTGAGGCGCGCAGGCCCGCAGCGCAACCTTTAGCATACGGGGACGGCCGGACAGGGTCAATGCGCGAAGCGCGCAGCCGGGACAGAAGTGCGCGAACCCGGCACAACTCGTGTCCGTCCACGGGCCATCGGCGGTCCTCCGCCGTTCCGCGGCACTGAGCGCAAACTACATCGACGGGCGAGATGAACCAAGAGTACGAACAGGACGACCGCTTCGAGACGGACGACGACGAGGCGGTGGCGACCCGGCGTGACGCCGGCGACGCGGAGAGCAGCCGGGCGAGCCGGGGCTGGTGGGACCGGAACGCCGACGAGTACCAGAACGACCACGGCGCCTTCCTCGGCGACGACCGGTTCGTATGGGGCCCGGAGGGGCTCGACGAGGCCGAGGCCGGACTGCTCGGGCCGACGGAGGGACTGAAGGGGCTCGACGTCCTGGAGATCGGCGCCGGCGCCGCGCAGTGCTCCCGGTGGCTGGCGGCCCAGGGGGCCAGGCCGGTGGCGCTCGACCTCTCGCACCGGCAGCTCCAGCACGCCCTGCGGATCGGCGGGGAGGTGCCGCTGGTCGAGGCGGACGCGGGCGCGCTGCCCTTCCGCGACGGCGCCTTCGACCTCGCGTGCTCGGCGTACGGGGCGGTGCCGTTCGTCGCCGATCCGGTCCGGGTCTTCCGGGAGGTGCGCCGGGTGCTGCGGCCGGGTGGACGCTGGGTGTTCTCGGTGACCCACCCGATCCGCTGGGCGTTCCCGGACGAGCCGGGGCCGGAGGGCCTGTCGGTCGCCGCCTCCTACTTCGACCGCACGCCCTACGTCGAGCAGGACGAGCAGGGGCGGGCGGTGTACGTGGAGCACCACCGGACGCTCGGCGACCGGGTCCGGGACGTGGTGGCGGGCGGCTTCCGGCTGGTGGACCTGGTCGAGCCGGAGTGGCCGGAATGGAACAGCCAGGAGTGGGGCGGCTGGTCCCCGCTGCGGGGGAACCTGATCCCGGGCACGGCGATCTTCGTGTGCGAGCGCGAGGGCTGAGCCGAGCCCCCGACTCCTTCCCACACCGACTGCCGGATGTCCGACAGTCGTACTTATAGGCGGGCCTGTGGACAACGGGCCCGCCTTTTTTCCTTCGCGTACGAGACTGAGTGCGTGATCCGAAACGACGTACTCGATCTGCTCCCCGTCCGGCATGCCGTTCCCGAGCTGCTGGCCGCGCTCGAAGGGCGCGGCACGGCGGTGCTGCACGCGCCGCCCGGCACCGGCAAGACCACGCTGGTGCCGCTGGCGCTCGCGGGGCTCATAGGGGACGGGCCGGAGCGGCGGGTGCTGGTGGCCGAGCCGCGCCGGATGGCGGTGCGGGCGGCGGCCGGGCGGATGGCCTGGCTGCTGGGCGAGGAGGTCGGCGGCACGGTCGGCTTCGCGGTCCGCGGGGAGCGGCGGGCGGGGCCCGCGACGCGGGTCGAGGTCGTGACGACCGGTCTGCTGCTCCAGCGGCTGCAGCGGGATCCGGAGCTGGCGGGGGTGGACGTGGTGCTCCTCGACGAGTGTCACGAGCGCCATCTGGACGCCGACACGGCCCTCGCGTTCCTGGTGGACGTACGGGCCGCGCTGCGGCCGGAGCTCGGGGTCGTCGCGGCCTCGGCGACCAGTGACGCGGAGGCGTGGGCCCGGCTGCTGACCTCCCAGGAGGGCGGCGGGCCCGCGCCGGTGGTGCGCAGCGAGGGCGAGGGGCACGGTTTCGCGGTGGTCCACGCGCCGCCGGCGGCGGGGATCCGGCCGGCGCACGGCACCTGGGTGGATCCGGCGCTGCTGCGGCACGTGGCGGCGACGGTCCGCGGGGCGCTGGCGCGGCACGAGGGCGACGTCCTCTGCTTCCTGCCGGGCACCGGGGAGATCGCGCGGACGGCGGGGCTGCTCGACGGGGTGGACGCCGAGGTGCTCCAGCTGCACGGGCGGGCTCCCGCCGCGGTGCAGGACGCGGTGCTGCGGGGTGCGGGGCCCGGTGGGCGGAGGCGGGTGGTGCTGTCGACGTCGGTCGCGGAGTCGAGCCTCACGGTGCCGGGGGTGCGGGTCGTGGTGGACGCGGGGCTGGCCCGGGAGCCGCGGATGGACCACGCGCGCGGCCTGGGGTCGCTGGCGACGGTGCCGGTGTCGGCCGCGGCGGCGACGCAGCGGGCGGGGCGCTCGGGGCGTGAGGCGCGGGGGACGGTGTACCGGTGCTGGTCGGAGGCGGAGGAGAGCGGGCGGGCGCGGTTCCCGGCGCCGGAGATCCGGATCGCCGACCTGGCCGGGTTCGCGCTGCGGGCCGCCTGCTGGGGCGATCCGACGGCGGAGGGCCTGGCGCTGCTCGACGCGCCGCCGGCCGGGGCGCTGGCGGCGGCCCGTTCGGTGCTCGCGGCGATCGGGGCGGTGGACGCGTCGGGGAAGGCGACCGGGCGCGGGGTCCGGATGGCCCGGCTCGGGGTGCATCCGCGGCTCGGGCGGGCACTGCTCGACGGGGCGGCGGAGGTGGGCGCGCGGCGGGCGGCCGAGGTGGTGGCGCTGCTGAGCGAGGAGCCGCCGCGGGAGTACGGGGACGATCTGGCGGCGGCCTGGCGGGAGGCCCGTCGGGGCGGGGACGCCTACGGGGCGCGGTGGCGGGCGGAGGTGCGGCGCCTTGAGCGGGCGGCGGCCTCGGAGGCCGAGGCCGTCGCGGGGGACGGGAGTGCGGCCGGGGAGGACGCGGTGGCGGGAGTGGTGACGGCGCTGGCGTTCCCGGAGCGGGTGGCGCGGGCTCGGGAGCACGGCGGGCATCTGATGGTGTCCGGGAGCGGGGCGCGGCTCGCCGAGGGTTCGGGGCTGCGCTCGGCGCCGTGGCTGGCGGTGGCGGTGGCGGACCGGACGGCCCGGGACGCGACGGCGCGGGTGCGGCTCGCGGCCGTGGTGGACGAGGCCGTGGCGCGGCGGGCGGCCGGCCATCTGCTCCGGTCGGACGAGGAGGTGCGCTGGGAGGACGGCGACGTGGTGGCCCGGTCGGTGGAGCGGCTCGGGGCCGTGGAGCTGACGGTGCGGCCGCTGGGGGCGGGGGCGGATCCGGCGCTGGTGCGGGAGGCGCTCCTCGACGGGCTGCGGCGGGAGGGGACGGGGTTGCTGCGGTGGCGGCGGGAGGCGGTGGAGCTGCGGGAGCGGCTGGCGTTCCTGCGCGGGGCGGTCGGCGGGGCGTGGCCGGACGTGGCGGAGGAGGCGCTGGTGGAGCGTGCCGAGGAGTGGCTGGAGCCGGAGCTGTCGCGGGCGGCGCGGCGGGCGGATCTGGGGCGGATCGACGCCGGGGAGGCGCTGCGGCGGCTGCTGCCGTGGGCCTCGGGCGAGGCGGGGCGGCTGGACGAGCTGGCGCCGGAGCGGATCGAGGTGCCGAGCGGTTCGCGGATCCGGGTGGCGTACGGGGAGGGGCGGCCTGTGCTGGCGGTGAAGCTCCAGGAGATGTTCGGGCTGGCCGAGACGCCTCGGGTGGCGGGGGTGCCGGTCCTCGTCCATCTCCTCTCCCCCGCCGGGCGGCCGGCGGCCGTGACCGCCGACCTGGCCTCGTTCTGGCGGGACGGCTACCGGGCCGTGCGGGCGGAGCTGCGGGGGCGGTATCCGAGGCATCCGTGGCCGGAGGACCCTTCGGCGGCGGTGGCGACGCGGCACACGAGCGCGCGGCTCAGACGGGAGGGGTGACCGGCTCGGGGGCGGTCCGCGGCGCCGGCTTCGGGGCGGTGCCGGGGGCGGGGCGGCGGGAGCGGTGCTCCAGCCAGAGGGCGAGGGCGAACAGGAGGAGGGCGAGGAAGGTGAAGGTCCAGGGGAGCCGGGAGACGAGGAGGAGGACGGTGGTGCGGTTGGCGGAGACCAGCTCGACGGTGTCGGCGATGTAGTCCTCGCGCATCTTCACGTGGCCGTCGAAGACGGTGAGGGTGTCGGTGCCCATGAGGGCCTTGGCGCCGCGGAGCTCCTCCTTGTGGATCTCCTCGCCGTTGACGGGGGCTCCGGTGACGGGCTCGACCCAGAACATGCGCTTCGTGGTGTACCAGCGGGTGAGGCCGGTGGAGGCGATGAGTTCGGGGGTGATGCCGTCGAGGGGCATGGTCTTGGGCATCGGGACCTGGGTCCAGGGGATGGTCTGCTCGTAGTAGTAGACCTCCAGGCCGCGGAAGGTGCGGGTGCCCGCGAAGTGGATGGGGGCGGCGGTGCGGGTCTGGGCGTCGAAGTAGAGGTAGTCGCGCTTCTCGGTGAGGAAGGGCCACTTGAACTCGATGCCCTCGCGCTTGACCGGGTCGCCGTCGACCATCTCGCCGGGAGCGTTCACCGGGTCCTGGGTGTGGGCGTCGAAGACGTACCGCTCGGGGATCTTGGACACCATCTTGCCGTCGGGCCCCATGAAGTAGGAGAGGGAGTCCCAGACCACCACGTCGCGGTCGGTGCCGGCCTCGATCCGCTTCGACTCCTCCACGTTGCCCTTGAGGGTCTGGACGATCGTGATCTTCTCGACCTCGCGGGACTTGAGGGTGCCGTAGTCGAGGAGGGTGGCGGGGCGGGCCTCCAGGACCACCTCCTGGTACTGGTTCGGCGGGACCTTGGCCAGCCGGGGGAAGGCGTACCAGCGCAGGGTGGGGGCCATGGCGGCGAAGAGGACGGCGAAGGAGAGGAGGACGAGGCTGGCTCGGCGGCGCACGGGCTGCTCCCTACTTCTTGGGGCCGGGGTCGGCGGTGAGCAGGGGCCTGGGCGAGGTGGGGCCGTCGGGCGGCAGATCGACCAGGGAGACGAGCAGGACGAAGAGCAGGACGGGTACGAGTCCGATCGCCGCGGCGACGAGGGCGCGCATGTCGGCCTCCCGGCAAGTGATCTGATGAGTCGTCAGGGCGGGGGCACCGTAGCAACGCGGCCGTGAGATGAGAACAGCTCGTGGCGGGACGAACGCGAACGCGCGCCGCCCCCGGCGTCCCGGGAGGGGACGGCGGGGGCGGCGCGGAGGGCGGAGGTGCGGGTCAGGCGGTGGGCGAGGTGCTCGCGGTGGGCGAGGTGGTGGCGGACGGAGAGGTCGACGGGGACGTCGACGGGGACGTCGACGAGGACGTGGTCGGCGCCGGGTCCGGGGTCGGCTCCTCGGTCGGGTCCGGCGTCGTGGGCGCGGGTTCCGGGGCGGTGACGGTGAGCGGCACCTTCACGGTGCCGCCGCCGGGCGCGGTGAGCAGCAGGACGTAGCTGCCGGCCTTCCCGCCCGCCACGAGGCCCTCGACGACCAGGCGGCCCTGGGCGTCGGTCTTCAGGACCTTGGTGCGGATCGGGTTGCCCGCGGCGTCCTTGCCGAAGAACGGGCCGTCGGCGCTCTGGCCGGTGGAGTCCGCCGAGTCGGTGACGACGGCGGTGACGGTCACGCCCGGGGCGAGGGCACCGGCGAGGCGGGACTCGACGGTGACGTCGGTGTAGCCGGCGCCGGTCTCGGCCGTCAGGGCGGTGTCGCCGATCCGGGTGAGGGCGTCGGCCTTGCGGACCTCGACGGTCGCCTTCAGCTCGGCGGCCGGCAGGGAGGAGCGGCCGGGGACGGTGGCGCGGATGGTGAAGGACGCGGCCTTCTCGCCGGCGCGCAGGGCGGGCGCCGTGGCGACGCCCCGCGCGTCCGAGGCGACGGTGACCGTGGTGGCGCCGGCGGGGAAGCGGGCGTCGGTGGTGGCGGGGAGCACGAAGCGGACGCTGACGCCGGCGACCGGGCGGCCGGAGGCGTCCACGGCGGTGACGGACGCGGCCTGGGCGAAGGTGCTTCCGGTGACCGCGGTGAGCGTCGCCGTGCCGGCCTTGAGGCGGGAGACCCGGAGGGTCGGCGGGACCTCGACGGGCGTGCCGACGTCGGGCCGGCTCGGGTCCGCGGTCGGCGGCTTCGTCGGCTCGGCGGGCTTCGAGGGCGGCGTCGTGGCCGGGTCGGTGGGCTTCGGCGACGGCCGGTCCTGCGACGGGCGCGGCGACGGCGAGGCCGGCGAGCTCGGCGAGACGGTGAAGGGGGACCGGCCGGGGCCCGGGCGGTCGCTGCGGTCGACCGGGAGCTGCCCGGTGCCGTCCGGGACGGTGTGGGCGCCGCGGCCGTAGTACTCGAACCAGTTGAGGACGGTGGTCAGGTACTCCGTGGAGCGGTTGTAGCTGAGGATCGCCCTGTCGAGGTCGGCCTTGATCGCCAGGTTCCGGCCGCCGGCGCACAGGTACATGCCCGCGGCCTGGGCGGCGTCGTAGATGTTGTTGGGGTCCTTCTTCCCGTCGCCGTTGGCGTCCTGGCCCCAGACGGCCCAGGTGGACGGGATGAACTGCATGGGACCGACGGCCCGGTCGTGGGTGGTGTCGCCGTCGAAGGCGCCGTCGTCGGTGTCCTGGATGAGGGCGAAGCCGTTGCCGTCGAGGGCGGGGCCGAGGATCGGGGCGAAGGTGGTGCCGTTGCCGTCGACACGACCGCCGCGGGCCTGGCCGGACTCGACCTTGCCTATGCCGGCGAGGAGCTGCCAGGGCAGGTTGCAGGAGGGGTCGGAGGCGCGGACCGAGGCCTCGGCGCGGTGGTAGGCGGCGAGGACGGTCGCGGGTATGCCGGCCTCGGCGGGGCCGGTGACGATCGGCACCTGGGGCCCGGTGGGCGCCACTCCGGGCACCTTCGGCGGGTTCAGCGGCGGCAGGTCGGTGTAGTAGGGCGAGTCGCCGGTCGCCGAGCCGCCGGCGTCCCCGCCGCCGGGCGGGGTCGTGGCGTCGCCGGCGCCGATGGTGGTGTCGCCGCTGAGGTTGTCGGTCGGCGGCGGGATCGCCCCCGGGCCCTGCGAGGCGGCCAGCGCCGCGACCGCGGCGGCGACGATCGCGCCGCTCGTGGCTCCCCTGCGCAGGCGGCGGCCGAATTGCGCTGCCATTCCGGAACTCCCTCCCCATTCGACTGCGGCCGCACGCTCCCCGCGCGTGGCCTCAGGCGACCCTATGCGATGTCCCTAGCACACGACACCACGGTCTGACCGTGTTTCACGCTTTCGTCACCCCTTGGCCTCCCGGCGGCCGGACACGGAGGTCCGCACTCCGGAGTCCGGGCCTCCGGAGCCGGCCCCCCTGGGGTGCCCGGGACGCGCGGGGCGTGCGGGGTGCGTGGGAACCGTGCGGGCGGTCGGGTACCTCTTGCACTCGGGCCGCTCATCCGTACGACCGGGAGGTTCTCCGTGCCCTTCACCCTGAGCCACGCCGCCGCCGTCCTGCCGGGGCTGCGGCGGGACGGGACCGCGCGGGGTCCGCTCGTCGCCTCCGCCCTCGTCGCCGGCAGCTTCTCCCCCGACCTCACCTACTTCGCGGCGACGGTGGCGCCCGGGGCGATGGCGTTCGGGGACGTGACCCACTCCCCCGTCGGGATCGTCACCGTCGACGTGCTGATCGCCGCCGCCCTGGTGGGGCTGTGGCTGACGGTCCGTGAGCCGCTGGTGGGGCTGCTGCCGGAGCGGTGGCGCGGCCCAGTGTACGGGGTGGTGCGCGGCCGGCCGTGGCGGGAGCGGCGGCCGGCCGGGCTGGTCGCCTGGTTCGCCGTCTCGGCGGTGCTCGGCGCGGTCACCCACGTCGTCTGGGACGCCTTCACCCACCTCGACCGGTGGGGGACGCGGGCGGTCCCCTTCCTGACGGAGGTGGTGGCCGGCTTCCCGGTCTATCTGTACGCGCAGTACGGCGGTTCGGCGCTGGCGCTGGTCCTGCTCGGCTGGTTCACGGCCCGGGCGCTGCGGTCGGTGCCGGCCGGTGCGGAGCCGCCCGCCGCGGTGCCGGGGCCGGGGCGGCGGGAGCGGCGGGTGGCGCTGCTGCTGATCGGGGCGTGCGTGCTCGCCGGGATCGCGCACCGGGTGCTGCGGTGGGCGGCGTACTGGGGCTGGGGCCGGATCGAGACCCCGCTCGACATCATCCCGACCGCCTGTTTCGGGGCGGGCGCGGGGCTCGTCGCGGGGCTGCTGCTGTACGGGACGGCGGCCCGGCTGCGAGGGCGGGGAGGGGCCCCGGCCCCTGCCCCCGGTCCGGGAGCGGGAGCGGCGGGAGAGCCGGCGGGCCGTACGGTGCGCTCCCGTCCGGGCGTTCGCTGATCCCGGAGGCGGGGGTGCGGCCGCGGGCGGCGGCCGTGCCGGAGAGGCGGCGGTGGACGGCGAGGGCGACGCCCTCCAGGGTGCGGACCCCGTAGGCCATCGAGGCGTTGTCGTGGCTGAGCAGGGCCATCCGGTAGTCGGTGGCCGCCGCGGCGGAGCCCGTACCGCGGACGACGCCGACGCTGTGCACCCGCCAGCCGTGGGTGGAGCGGGGCAGCCAGCCGTTCTTGAGGTGGACCTTGACCGTGCGGGGCGCGCCGGCGGTGACGCCCCAGGCCTGGCTCGCCACGACCTGGCCCATGAGCGTGAGGGCCCGGGGGCGGCGGGAGACGGCGGCGAGCAGGGCGAGCTGGTCGCGGGCGGTGGTGCGGGTGAGGCCCCAGTAGCGGTCGGGGCCGAGGACCGTGTCCCGCGCGCCGGCCTCGCGCAGCACCCGGTCGAGGCGGGCGCGGGAGAGCCCCTGCCAGAGCGCTCCGGCGGCGTCGTTGTCGGAACGGGTGATCATCGCGTCGAGCCGCTGGGACTCCAGAGCCGTGGGTTCCCTGCCGAGTTCCTCGGCGCGGCCGAGGACGGCCTGCATGATGAGGACCTTGGCGACGCTGGCGGAGTCGTAGGGCCGGGCGTCGTCGAGCCCGCAGCGCAGGCCGCGGACGGGGTCGTGGAGGGCGACGCCGACGGTGCTGTCGCGCCCGTCGAGGGCGGCGGAGAGGTCCTGGGAGAGCAGGGCGGCGAGCGCGGGCTCACGCGTGGAGACGCAGGCGGCGGGCGCCCGCCCCTGCTCGGCGGGCAGGGCGGCTCCGGTGGCCCCGAGCAGGGCGCCGAGGAGGGCCCAGACGGGCGGCCTGCGGCGACGGGTCGCGATCATGCCTCCCAGTCTCGGGAGCGCTCCGCCCGCCCCGCCCCCGGACTGCTCCACCCGGCGCACACGCCGGTGGCCGCACCCCTCGGGGAGGCGCGGCCACCGGCGGAGCCGTACGGGATCAGTGCGCGGCGGAGTCCCAGTCCGGGCCGACGCCGACGGAGACGTCGAGCGGGGCGCGGAGGTCGGCGGCGGCCGACATCTGCTCGCGGACCAGGGCCTCGACGCGCTCGCGCTCGCCGGGGGCGATCTCCAGGACGATTTCGTCGTGGACCTGGAGGAGCATCCGGGAGGCGAGGCCGGCCTCGGTGAGGGCCTGGTCGACCTTGAGCATCGCGACCTTGACGATGTCGGCGGCGGTGCCCTGGATCGGGGCGTTGAGCGCCATCCGCTCGGCGGCCTCGCGGCGCTGGCGGTTGTCGCTGTTGAGGTCCGGGAGGTAGCGGCGGCGGCCGAGCATGGTCTCGGTGTAGCCGGTGGCGCGGGCCTCGTCGACGACCCGGCGCAGGTAGTCCCGCACCCCGCCGAAGCGCTCGAAGTAGGTGTCCATCAGGCCGCCGGCCTCGCGCGGGTCGATGTTCAGCTGCTGGGAGAGGCCGAAGGCGGAGAGGCCGTAGGCGAGGCCGTACGACATGGCCTTGATCTTGCGGCGCATCTCGGCGTCGACGGCGGACCGCTCGACGCCGAAGACCTGGGAGGCGACGGTGGTGTGCAGGTCCTCGCCGGAGGTGAAGGCCTCGATGAGGCCCTCGTCCTCGGAGAGGTGGGCCATGACCCGCAGCTCGATCTGGCTGTAGTCGGCGGTCATGAGGGACTCGAAGCCCTCGCCGACGACGAAGCCGTGCCGGATGGCGCGGCCCTCGTCCGTCCGCACCGGCACGTTCTGCAGGTTGGGGTCGGTGGAGGAGAGGCGGCCGGTGGCGGCGACGGTCTGGCTGAAGGTGGTGTGGATCCGGCCGTCGGCGGCGACGGTCTTGATCAGGCCCTCGACGGTGGACCGGAGCCGGGCCTGCTCGCGGTGGCGGAGCATGATCACCGGCAGTTCGTGCTCGGTCTGGCCGGCCAGCCAGGCGAGCGCGTCGGCGTCCGTCGTGTAGCCGGTCTTGGTCTTCTTGGTCTTCGGGAGGTTGAGCTCGCCGAAGAAGACCTCCTGGAGCTGCTTGGGCGAGCCGAGGTTGAACTCGTGGCCGACGGAGGCGTGGGCCTCCTTGACGGCCTGCTGCACGGCCCCGGCGAACTGCTGCTCCATCGCCTCCAGGTGGTCGCGGTCGGCGGCGATGCCGTGCCGCTCCAGGCGGGCGAGGAGGACGGAGGTGGGCAGTTCGACGTCGTACAGCAGCTCGCGGGCGCCGACCTCGTCGAGCCGGGACTCGAAGGCGGCCCCGAGGTCGAGGACGGCGCGGGCCTGGGTCATCAGGGCCTCGGCCTCGGCGTGGTCCTCGGCGCCGAAGGCGAGCTGGCCCTCGGTGGCGGCGGCGGGCGCCAGCTCGCGGCCGAGGTACTCCAGGGAGAGGGCGTCCAGGGCGAAGGAGCGGCGGCCGGGCTTGACCAGGTAGGCGGCGAGCGCGGTGTCCATGGTGACGCCGGCGACGCTCCAGCCGTGCTCGGGGAAGACCCGCATCGCGCCCTTGGCGTTGTGCAGGACCTTGGGGCGCTCGGGGTCGGCGATCCAGGCGGCCCACGCCTGCTCGTCGGCCGCGTCCAGCTCGCTGGGGTCGAACCAGGCGGCCTCGCCGCCGGCGCCGGCCAGGGCGATCTCGGAGACAGAGCCGGTGCCGAGGGCCCAGGTGTCGACGGTGGCGACGCCGAGGGTCCCGGTGCCGTGCTCGGCCAGCCAGGGGGCGAGCTCGCCGGAGCCGAGGACCGTGAAGTCGAGCTCGACGCCGGGGGCGGGGGCCGGCTCGGCCTCCTCGGCGGCACCGGGGTCGACGGCGAGGAGCCGCTCGCGCAGCGAGGGGTTGCGGATCTCCAGGGTGTCGAGGACCAGCGCGACGGCCTTGCGGTCGTACGGCTCGCGGGCGAGGTCGGCGACGGTCTTCGGCAGCTCGACGTCCCGGACCATCTCGGTGAGGACGCGGTTGAGCTTGACGGACTCCAGGTGGTCCCGGAAGTTCTGCCCGGCCTTGCCCTTGACCTCCTCGGCGCGCTCGACCAGCTCGGCGAAGGAGCCGAACTGGTTGATCCACTTGGCGGCGGTCTTCTCGCCGACGCCGGGGATGCCCGGGAGGTTGTCGGACGGGTCGCCGCGCAGGGCCGCGAAGTCCGGGTACTGGGAGGGGGTGAGGCCGTACTTCTCCTGGACCTTCTCCGGGGTGAAGCGGGTCAGCTCGGAGACGCCCTTGGTGGGGTAGAGCACGGTGGTGTGCTCGGTGACCAGCTGGAAGGAGTCCCGGTCGCCGGTGACGATGAGGACCTCGAAGCCCGCGGCCTCGGCCTGGGTGGCGAGGGTGGCGATGATGTCGTCGGCCTCGAAGCCGTCGACGGCGAACCGCGGCGCGTTCATGGCGTCGAGGAGCTCGCCGATCAGCTCGACCTGCCCCTTGAACTCGTCGGGGGTCTTGGAGCGGTTCGCCTTGTACTCGGGGAACTCCTCGGACCGCCAGGTCTTGCGGGAGACGTCGAAGGCGACGGCGAAGTGGGTCGGCGCCTCGTCGCGCAGGGTGTTCGCCAGCATCGACGCGAAGCCGTAGATCGCGTTCGTCGGCTGCCCCGTCACGGTGGTGAAGTTCTCCGCGGGCAGCGCGAAGAACGCCCGGTACGCGAGCGAGTGCCCGTCCATGAGGAGCAGGCGGGGGCGGGTGTCTGCGGGGTTCTTCGATGCTGTCTGGGCCACACGACGATCCTGCCACGGACCGCCCACAATCCCCTCCACACCGGCCGGGGTGCCGGACCGTCGGTGCCGCGTGACAGGATCGGAGGCGTACGACGCAGGATGATCGCTCAAGGGAGAGCGCGATGGTCAGCAAGCCGCCGGCCGGCGACCCGGTCCAGGACGCACCGCAGGTCACGCCGCCGCAGCACGCCGCCGCCGGTCTGCCCGCGATCGGGCACACCCTGCGGATCGCCCAGGAGCAGATGGGCGCCGTGCGCACCGCGCGCACCCTCCTCAAGGTCAATCAGAAGGACGGCTTCGACTGTCCCGGCTGCGCCTGGCCCGAGGGCGACAAGCGGCACCTCGCGGAGTTCTGCGAGAACGGCGCGAAGGCGGTCGCCGAGGAGGCGACGCTGCGGCGGGTGACGCCGGAGTTCTTCGCCGCGCACCCGGTGGCGGAGCTGGCGGAGCGGAGCGGCTACTGGCTGGGGCAGCAGGGCCGGATCACCCAGCCCGTGTACCTGCCGGAGGGCGCCGACCGGTACGAGCCGGTGACCTGGGAGCGGGCCTTCGCGATCCTCGCGGAGGAGCTGACCGCGCTCTCCTCCCCCGACGAAGCCCTCTTCTACACCTCGGGCCGCACCAGCAACGAGGCCGCGTTCCTGCTCCAGCTCTTCGCCCGCGAGTTCGGCACGAACAACCTCCCGGACTGCTCGAACATGTGCCACGAGTCCTCGGGCTCGGCGCTCACCGAGACGATCGGCATCGGCAAGGGCAGCGTCTCCCTGGAGGACCTGCACCGGGCGGACCTGATCGTCGTGGCGGGGCAGAACCCGGGCACGAACCACCCGCGGATGCTGTCGGCGCTGGAGAAGGCGAAGGCGGCCGGGGCGCGGATCATCTCGGTGAACCCGCTGCCGGAGGCGGGCCTGGAGCGGTTCAAGAACCCGCAGACCCCTCAGGGCATGCTGCGCGGGGCGGCGCTCACCGACCTCTTCCTCCAGATCCGGATCGGCGGCGACCAGGCCCTCTTCCGGCTCCTGAACAAGCTGGTCCTGGAGACGCCCGGGGCGGTCGACGAGGAGTTCGTACGGGAGCACACCCACGGCTTCGAGGAGTTCGCGGCGGCGGCCGGGGAGGCCGACTGGGCGGAGACCCTGGCGGCGACCGGGCTGTCCCGCGCGGAGATCGAGCGGGCCCTGGAGATGGTGCTGGCCTCGGAGCGGACGATCGTCTGCTGGGCGATGGGCCTCACCCAGCACAAGCACTCCGTGCCGACCATCCGCGAGGTGGTCAACCTGCTGCTGCTCCGGGGGAACATCGGCCGGCCCGGCGCGGGCGTCTGCCCGGTGCGCGGGCATTCGAACGTGCAGGGCGACCGGACGATGGGCATCTTCGAGCGCCCGGCGCCGGCCTTCCTGGACGCGCTGGACAAGGAGTTCGGGATCGTCTCCCCGCGCCACCACGGCTTCGACGTGGTGCGCTCGATCCAGGCGCTGCGGGACGGCGAGGCGAAGGTCTTCTTCGCGATGGGCGGGAACTTCGTCGGCGCGACCCCGGACACCGAGGTGACCGAGGCGGCGATGCGCAGGGCCCGGCTGACGGTGCACGTGTCGACGAAGCTGAACCGCTCGCACGCGGTGACCGGCACCCGGGCGCTGATCCTGCCGACGCTGGGCCGCACGGACAAGGACGTGCAGAGGAGCGGGCGCCAGTTCGTGACGGTCGAGGACTCGATGGGTCTGGTGCACGCCTCGCGCGGCAACCTGCCGCCGGCGAGCCCGCACCTGCTCTCCGAGCCCGCGATCGTGGCCCGGATGGCGCGGGCGGTGCTCGGCGAGGCGTCGAGGACGCCGTGGGAGGAGTTCGAGGCGGACTACGCGGCGGTGCGGGACCGGATCGCGCGCGTGGTGCCCGGCTTCGAGGGCTTCAACGCACGGCTCGCGGCGGACCCCGGCGGTTTCGCGCTGCCGCACGCGCCCCGGGACGAGCGGCGCTTCCCGACGAAGACCGGCAAGGCGAACTTCACGGCGGCCCCGGTGGAGTACCCGAGGGTGCCGGAGGGCCGGCTGCTGCTGCAGACGCTCCGCTCGCACGACCAGTACAACACCACGATCTACGGCCTGGACGACCGCTACCGGGGGATCAGGGGCGGCCGCCGGGTGGTCCTGGTGCACCCCGAGGACGCGGCGGCGCTCGGCCTCGCCGACGGGGCGTACGCGGACCTGGTGAGCGAATGGACGGACGGCAGCGAGCGGCGCGCGCCCGGTTTCCGGGTGGTGCACTACCCGACGGCCCGGGGCTGCGCGGCGGCCTACTACCCGGAGACGAACGTGCTGGTGCCGCTGGAGTCGACGGCCGACATCAGCAACACCCCCGCGAGCAAGTCCGTGATCGTGCGTCTGGAAGAATCACCGCAGCCGTCCGCCTAAGCGCTTGCTCAGCCAGCCGGGCGACGGAAGGATCAGCCGTACGACGACGAACGGAGCCGGGCCATGGGTGAGCAGCAGCACGTGAAGTTCCCGCAGGAGATCATCGACGAGTACGCCGCGCTCGGCGTGGATCTGCCGGCGCTGTTCTCGGCGGGGCACCTGGGGAACCGGATGGGCGTCCAGATCCTGGAGGCCTCGCCGGAGAAGGTCGTCGGCACGATGCCGGTGGAGGGCAACACCCAGCCGTACGGGCTGCTGCACGGCGGCGCCTCGGCGGTGCTCGCGGAGACCCTGGGCT
The DNA here is from genome assembly GCF_040653375.1 of Streptomyces sp. NPDC047974. Taxonomy (NCBI): domain Bacteria; kingdom Bacillati; phylum Actinomycetota; class Actinomycetes; order Kitasatosporales; family Streptomycetaceae; genus Streptomyces; species Streptomyces sp. NPDC047974. The sequence continues at coordinate 301,828 of NZ_JBEZNU010000003.1, read as the reverse complement.
CGGTGGGCTCGATGCTGCACGGCGGCTCCTCGAAGATCGCCGTGGGCGTGGACCTGAACTGCACGCACCACCGGGGCGCGCGCAGCGGTCTGGTGACCGGCGTGGCGACCCCGGTGCACCGCGGGCGGTCGACGGCGACGTACGAGATCGTCATCAGCGACGAGGAGGGGCGCCGGGTCTGCTCGGCCCGCCTCACCTGCATGCTGCGGGAGATCGGGCCGCTGGACGCGGGCAACCTGCCGCAGGAGGGGAAGCTCGCCTGAGCCGGGCCGGCCGGGCAGTCTGTCTCGCCGAAGGGGCGGTACGCGGATCGCGTACCGCCCCTTCGGCATATCCGTGACGGATCCGGGCACTTCACGGGAAACCCCGGGCACACGACCCACCCGCGCCGATTCCCGCCCATGGTCACCCTCCGCGCCCCAACTCCCCCGCGCGAATGGTTCTTTCACGCCAAGCACTCCCAACTCCCCCTCCTCGTAGATACGTTCGAGAGGGGCGGGTTCCAGCCGAAGGGAGAGTAACCGACCGACCTTTCGGAAGGCGGTTTTCGTCACACTGGGTGATCGTCAACGGAGGATGTCGAAAGGACCCCGAGGCTTGACATCCGTCCGCTCAGTTCGGGCGCCGTGTCCGATATCCGGAGACCCGTCAAAGATTCACGTCAGCACCAAGATTCCCTCAAGCCCCTTAGCGGAACTGCACGTTCTCACGATGTGAACACCGCACCAAGGACCGCAATGCCCGGTTTTGACCTGACCTCTCAGCCTCGCTCCACCCGTCGGCATAACAAGACAGTCACATCCTTCCCTCGCCGCTCCCCGACCCTCCCCACCTGCGCTTAGAGTCACCGCCAGTCACCGCGCCACCGGGGCGGGACCGCCTGCACGGCCACGTACCACCACGCAGTACGGCCCGGCATTCACTTACGGCACCTCTTGCTCCGCAGCTCCACGGCACCGCCTCGGCAGAGGGGGCCGCGCCTGGGAAAGGACCCTTCGTGCGAAACCGTTCGTTGCTCATACTCACCACCGCGGTCACCGCGGGAGCGCTCACCCTCACCGCCTGCGGTTCCCGCGACGACAAGGGCGGCGACAGCTCGGGCGAGGGCGGCGGCGTCACCGTCACCATCGGTCTGGACTCCCCGCTCACCGGTGAGCTCTCGGCCCTCGGCCTCGGCATCAAGAACTCGGCCGACCTCGCGGTCAAGACGGCCAACAAGAAGCAGTACGTCAAGGGCGTCACCTTCAAGCTGGAGACCCTGGACGACCAGGCCCAGCCCTCCGCCGGCCAGCAGAACGCCACCAAGCTGGTCGCCGACAAGACCGTCCTCGGCGTGGTCGGCCCGCTGAACTCCGGTGTCGCCGAGTCGATGCAGAAGGTCTTCGACGACGCCAAGCTGGCGCAGATCTCCCCGGCCAACACCAACCCGGCGCTCTCCCAGGGCCCGAACTGGGCCTCCGGCGACAAGAAGCGCGGCTACAAGTCGTACTTCCGCACCGCGACCACGGACGCCATCCAGGGCCCGTTCGCCGCCCAGTACGTCTTCAATGACGCCAAGAAGACCAAGGCGTTCATCATCGACGACAAGAAGACCTACGGCGCCGGTCTCGCGGGCACCTTCAAGGGCGAGTTCGAGAAGCTCGGCGGCAAGGTCGTCGGCACCCAGCACATCGACCCCGACACCAAGGACTTCTCCGCGGTCGCCACCCAGGTCAAGAGCTCCGGCGCGGACGTCGTCTACTTCGGTGGCGAGTACCCGGCCGCCGGCCCGCTGGCCAAGCAGATCAAGGAGGCCGGCGCCAAGATCACCCTCGTCGGCGGTGACGCGCTCTTCAGCCCCGAGTACGTGAAGCTCGCCGGTGCCGCCGCGGCCGAGGGCGACTTCGCCACCTCGGTCGGCGCCCCGATCGAGACCCTCGCCTCCGCCAAGGAGTTCCTGGCCAACTACAAGGCCGAGAACTACAAGGAGGCCTACGAGGCCTAT